>NZ_JBWPVU010000004.1:0-194396 GCF_056590255.1 Fenollaria sp. C0166D3 | reverse complement strand
AGATGCAGAAGGTAAAAATGAAGTAACAAATGCTTACGAAGTAGCAGGAAAGATAGTATACTTCCACTACAGCGAAGAAAAAGGAACAGATCCTGCAGTTATAGCTGATCCGACTGGCCCAGTTAAACCTGGATATGTAAGAGTAAGCTTTAACAGTGGCACACATGGAACTTTAACTGTTAACGGTGTTAGCGGAATTCTGTCTAAGTCATATGACGTAAAGAGTGGCACAACACTAGTTAATGCGTATGCAGAAGGTTTTAGAATCCCTAGCATTGTTGCTGATCAAAGACATAGAGTTAAAAATGAGTTCGGCGGTTGGGACAAACAAATTGCAAGTTCGTTTAATATCGGAGCGGATTACACTTACACTGCTCAATACGAAGAAAAAGGTCAAGATGTAGTTGTTACTGACGATCCTCATAATCCAGCATATGTAAAGGTAGAGTTTGATGCCGGAGAAGGTAATCTATATGGCAGAACAAGCTATTGGGTTCTTATAGGACACTCGTTAAGTGAATTAAATGGTTTTGCTGAACCAAGAGCCATAAGGTCTGGATTTAAATTTGTTGGATGGTCACCAGACTTTAACAAAAATGAACAATTATATGCTAACAAGACTTATATAGCTCAATATGAACAAAGCTCTGCCCCAGGTGGACAAGACATAGTACCACAATTACCAGGAGAACCTAAACCAAATGTACCATCTAGCTTTGTTAAGGTAGAATTTGATGCTGGAAGGCATGGATTTATACCTAACGGCGAGATTACAATCTATTGGGTAAATCCAGACGTTTTAGTGAGAGTACCTGAGCCTACTGTTATTGCTGACAGAGACTATAAGTTTAAAGGCTGGGATGAAAGATTAGAGCAAAGATTTGCAAGAAATACATTCCCAACAGCAGAATATAAATTTATGGGCGATGATGACAATAAAGGTGGCAAGGATGGAAACAATAATTCGCAATACCAACTTGATCTAAACAAGTTATTAGAATTTATGTTGAAGCTACAATCAGAGTTATACAACAATCACAACAACAACAATAATAACAATAACAATAACAATAACAATAACGGTTATGGATTTAATGGATATAATCCTTACAACCCTTATATCTATGGTCAATATTATAACTATAATCCTAATTTTAACGGAAATATAGTCTTTAAGAAGTATATTGACGGTTATACTAACGGCACATTTATGCCGAATAAGGGCCTATCTAGAGCGGAAGCAGCACAAATATTAGCAAATGTATTGGTAGAACAAGGATTTACTTCATATGGAATACTAAGTAGATATACTGATGTTAATGGAAGAGAATGGTATGCAAATGCAATATCAATCGTAACTCAAGCTGGTGTTTTCTGCGGCTTACCTGATGGTAGATTTGCACCGAACAGAGAAATAACAAAAGCTGAGTGGATTTCTGTTTTAACTAGATATAGAAAGTTAGGACAAAGATATGGTAATTCAATGAATCTTCCAATGGGACATTGGGCAATTTCACAAGTAGAAGCTGCTAACCAAGCGGGTTGGTTAGGAATATACACTTCTGGTTTGGAAAGACTAAACCCAGACGGCGTGATAACAAGAAAAGAAGTGGTTGCAATAACAAATAAAGCGTTCAACATTCCTGTAGATATTCAATATTTGGTAGCAAACTTACCTAGTCTAAAGAATTTCATGGACGTTTCACCAAACCAATGGTACTTCTTTGACGTAATTGTTGCTGCTAATACATTCTATTTTGATAGTAGTAGCAATAGGATTGTAAATCACATTAGAGCTGACGGACAATTAGCAAATTCTGCATATAATGTAGATCATTATATAGCAAATCCATATGGAATGTATTTCATGCCAGGCACTAGATAGAATTTAATATGAATCCCAAATATAAAGGTAGGCCAAAAAAGCCTACCTTTATATTTATTGGCTCTATGTCTAATATATGTGAGTACATGAATTGATGTACTCACTTCTTTCCCCTATCCCCGCCCATATCTTGCCAAAATCGCCATTTAGTGATACAATATACTCAGGTGATACTATGGATTTAAAGGCGAAACTCAAAATTTTATCTGACTCGGCGAAGTACGATGCGTCATGCTCTTCGTCTAATTCTTCGCGCAAAAATTCTGGAGGCATTGGTAACGCTGCCTCATCTGGCATCTGTCACAGCTGGTCCGAGGACGGCCGCTGCATATCGCTACTTAAAATCCTCTTCACAAACGTTTGCATTTATGACTGCGAGTACTGCATTAACCGCGCTTCGAACGACGTGCCCCGCGCCTCGTTCACGCCCGAAGAGGTCGCCGAGCTCACTATGAACTTCTACATCCGTAACTACATCGAGGGCCTATTCCTCTCGAGCGCAGTCATCAAGAGCCCCGACTACACCATGGAGCAGCTGATCAGAACGGCTGAGCTCCTTCGTAACACCTACCACTTCAATGGTTATATACATATGAAGGTCATACCGGGCGCTTCAAAAGAGCTGGTTACAAAGCTATCGTCCCTGATTGATAGGGTATCTGTCAATATTGAGCTGCCGACTGAAAAGTCCCTTAAAATGCTTGCTCCGCAGAAAACTACCGAGGGCATCATGAAGCCTATGAACAATATTAAAATGGCAATAGCCGAGAACAAAGAGGACAGGTTGAAGTACAAGAGCGCGCCACTCATTGCCCCAGCTGGGCAAACCACGCAAATGATTATAGGCGCCGCAAATGAAAGTGACGAGACCATAATCACGAAGGCGTCGCTGCTTTATAAGGGTTTTAGCATGAAACGCGTTTATTATTCGGCCTTCGTTCCCGTCGTTAAATCGAAGTACACGAGTGGCATCAAAGCCGCACCGTTACTTAGGGAGCACCGCATCTACCAAGCGGACTGGCTGATGCGCTTCTACAAATTTAAGCCCTACGAAATCGTTTCGCGCACAAATCCCATGCTCGACCTGGACCTTGATCCCAAGGCTTTTTGGGCGATAAATCATATCGAGCTCTTTCCAATCGAAGTCAACAAGGCGAGCTACGAAGAGCTTCTTCGCGTGCCTGGCTTTGGTCCGACGACTTGCCACAAGATTATCAATGCAAGGCGCTTTGCGAGGCTTTCGTATTCTTCGCTCGAGAATATGCACATCTCCTTAAAGCGTGCTAAATACTTCATCACAGTCGCGGGGGTCTACAGAGGCGGCAAGATTGATACGCGCGAAAATCTGCGCATAAAACTCATGGATAAGGTGAATCTCAATGAACAGCTATCGTTATTTTGATTACGACAGGAGCTTCGAAGGCCTCATGACGGTCATCTTCGAGCTTTACGAGGACATCGAGCGCGCCAAATTCATGCCCGATGGTCAAGGCTCCTTATTTGATACCAAGGTCTTTATCACCACGGATATGGCAGAGGCCACTCGCGTACTAAAAGCGCTTGAGGACAAGTTTCCGAAGCGTTTCATGAGGGAGATAGTGGCGGTATTTTTGTCCTGTGATATTAATAAGGAAGATATATTAATCAGAGCCATCAAAGGCGTCTTCGAGCATGGTTACGGCTACATCTTTTCATCAGAAGTGGCAGCGAGCGAGTTTCGCCGCATACGTAGAAATGTTTTATCGGAAAACCATTCTTACAAAGGTCTTTTGCGCTTCAAAGAGGTAGAGGGCGGCGTGATGCTAGCTGAGTTTGAGCCGAAGAATGACATCTTGACCCTCATCGTACCTCATTTTGTGAAGAGGCTCCCCACTATAAACTTCGTAATCGCTGATGTGAAGCGTGGTACGGCCGCCATGCACATGAAGGGGAAGGTCGAGTTTTTGGAGCTAAAATCGCTTGACTACACTATTAGCGAAAAAGAAAAATTCTTCGAAGAAGCTTGGAAAGACTTTTACAAGACAATTGCCATAGATGAGAGAAAGAGTGAAAAGCTGATGATTTCAAATATGCCAAAGCGTTACTGGCGCTACTTAATTGAGAAATAGCTTGAAATTGGGGCACTTTTCCATTATAATAGTGTTAATGATTTTACTTGTCTAAAGAAATAAACGAATTTGACTAGAAGGAAGTGACATTTTGATTAAAGAGAAGTTTAAAGAAGTCCTAGCGACCGTTTTACCGATATCGCTGCTCGTTGTGATACTGAATTTTACAGTGGTTCCGCTAGAGAGCGACGTCTTCATACGCTTTTTATTAGGCGCGGTCTTCATACTTTTGGGACTGACAATATTTTTGATCGGCGTCGACCTTGGCATCACGCCTATGGGCGACAGCTTCGGTAACGCAGCCGTTAAGAGCGGTAAACTTTGGGTCATAGCGCTCATGGGACTGATCTTAGGCTTTGTCATTTCAATAGCTGAGCCGGATTTGCACATCTTGGCAGACCAAGTTGGCCAGGTGACTCTGGGCGTTGTATCGAAGTCAACACTAGTTATGCTTGTGTCAATGGGTGTCGCTTTACTTATTTCACTTGGCATGGTGCGTATAGTAGAAGTGTATTCGCTAAAGAAGTTTTTAATGCTTACATATGGCGTAATACTCGTACTTGCAGTGCTTTCAGACCAGTTCTTCCTAGCAGTATCATTTGATGCTTCAGGAGCGACAACTGGGGCACTGACTGTACCATTCTTACTTGCTTTATCCGCAGGTGCCTCCGCCATTAACAAAGACAGCCAAAAGTCCGAAGACGACTCCTTTGGCCTAGTTGGCATCGCTTCAGCAGGCGCCATCATCGGTGCACTGGTACTTGGTATGCTATCAAAACCAGAGTTTGGTGAGGTTCCAGACATTGCCGTGGCGGCAGAGCCGGGAATTTTCTCGCACTTCATCCACGAGGCGCCGATAGTCGCTAAAGAGATAATCATCGCGCTTCTACCCATAATCGTGATTTACACGATCTGCAACATGATCTTCTTCCATAATTCGAAGAGGGCAAACGCAAGAATCGCAACCGGCTGCGTTTTAACGTTTGTGGGACTTGTAATCTTCCTAGTTGGCGTAAACAGCGGCTTTATGGACGTCGGCCGCTACATCGGTCACGCGCTAGCCACAGAGCACAGCAAGGCCTTCATCGTTGCCATCGCCTTTCTGATGGGCGTACTGACTATACTTGCGGAGCCGGCAGTTCACGTACTTACGAACCAAATCGAAGCCGTTACGGCGGGCTCAATCAAAAAATCAGTCGTACTTATGACTTTGTCAATAGGTGTCGGCATCGCGGTAGCCTTGTCGATCCTTAAAATATTAGTTCCTGGCATGCAGCTATGGCACGTACTGCTACCGGGCTATATCATAACATTCTTGATAATGAAAAAAGTGCCAAATCTATTCGTCGGCATCGCCTTTGACTCAGGCGGCGTTGCCTCAGGACCAATGACTGCGACATTTATCCTTGCTTATGCACAAGGCGTTGCAGCCTCAACACCAACAGCGGACCTACTTATAGACGGCTTCGGTACCATTGCCATGGTAGCGATGACGCCTCTAATAGCACTGCAAATACTTGGTCTATTCTATCTGAAACATGAAAAAGGGGGAGTGAAGAATGCGTAGTTTAAAGTCTCGTCACTTAGAAATGCTAGTCGTTATAGTCGAGCATAATAAAGCGAGCAAAGTCTTGCACTTAGCGGATGAGAAAGGCGTTACAGCCTCAGTTGCCATGCTAGGCAGAGGCACTGCATCTAGGACAATATTCGACTACTTAGGTCTAAACGACAAGAAAAAAGCAGTTCTTATGCTCTTCGGAAAGACTGAGGAGATCACGGATTTTGCTGATTATTTAGTAGAAAAACTTGAAATGGACAAGCCAAACCACGGAATTGCCTACATCGAGAGCGCATTCAACGTCTTTGGCACAGAAGATAATGACAATGGTAATGGTAATGGAAGTGAAAATATTAAAAGAGGTGAAAATATGTACAACGCCATATATACTATAGTTGAAAAAGGAAATGCAGACGACGTGATCGAAGCAGCTGAAAAAGCCGGCTCAAGAGGCGGAACTGTTATGCACGCGAGAGGCTCGGGCAGCGAAGAAGCGCGCAAAGTGTTCAATATGCTCATCGAACCCGAGAAAGAGATCGTCTTGATTATATCAGAAGAAGCAAAAACTAAGGACATAGTTGAGTCGATAAGGAAGGAAACTGGAATTGAAGAGCAAGGAAAGGGAATAATCTTTGTGACGAACGTTGTTAATACTTTCGGATTAGTTAAATAATTTTGCATTCAATTTGTGCATCGAAAATTGCTTTCCCTCGCTTGCTGGTCTACATAAATTGTTAATTTCTAAACTCGATGTCTTGCGAATTCATATTCGTTCGCTACGCTCAGCTAGATGAATTCGCGGGCAGACATCTTCATTAAGAAATTAATGCAATTTATTCCGAATGCTGCGCTCACGAAAATCAATTTTCTCACTATTTGATCTAAATAAATATAAAAGATTAAAGATCTTAAATACACAAGAGAGCTCCGGCTCTCTTTTTTTGTGCCTATATCGTTTTTAGCAAATTACGAATCGCCTTAAGTGTATTGCGCGAGAAAAATGAAACGCGCGTCATATACCATCAGCGCGGCATATACCATGTGCCCGTCATATACCATCAGCGCGGCATATACCATGTGCCCGTCATATACCATCAGCGCGGCATAGACCATCAGCTCGGCGCATATCAAACGCCCGCCATTAGCCATGCAAAATCTATTTTAAATCTTATACAAAAACTTCACTATAAACAAAAAAGTAGATGCCATCTAATCTAGATAGCATCCACTGTGTAAACTAAATATTATTCTATATAGAGTTTATATAATTATTTTGACACTGTTCCCTCTATTGTCCTAACTATGCTTAGTACTTCCTCGTTTGAGTTGAAGTAGCTTAAGTTTGTTATATTGCCGTCTTTATCAAGGTACATTAGGCAAGGAACGTAGTTTGAGCTAATTAGGTTAAATAAGCTTCTTGCGTTGTAGTGGAAGTATGGTAGCATTTGGCTTAGGCCAAGTCTGTTTAGTATCGATGTGATGCTTTGGCTGTCGCCCATTGTCATTGCTTCTACCATGTTGAAGCTTGATTTATTGATATTTACTAGGCTTCTCCAGCTTGCTTGGCAGCCTCCACATGTTGGGTAACCCATGGCAATAACTGTTGGGCGGCGTCCATCCATTAGTGAAGAGATGCTAACTGTTTGACCTTGCATATTTGTAAGTGTGTAATTAGAAACGTTTGTGCCGTATGCATTTCTTAGTTTGCCAAGTAGGTCGCCACTTTGTAAGTGATTGAACTCGCCATTATTATATCTGTCTTGATATGTTAATGAATCTTTGTTAATAGGCTTATCTGGATCAGCGCCTCCTATTGTGAATGATTTTTCGGCTGTGTATTCTGGTCTGTCTGTCAAAGATGCTTTCAATGTGAATTTTCCTTCTGGAACTGCTGAGTTTGTTGTAAATGTTAGCATTGCCTTTCCATAGTAGTCTGTTTGTCTATCGTAGTTATAGGATTTACCTTCTGGATATGTGAATGTGAATTTTACTCTTTCATTCTTAACTGGGCTTCCGTTTTGGTCTTTCACTTCAAGAACCATTCTTATAACATCGCCTTTTTTGAAATTATCTTTGCCAAAGGAGATGCTTAGGTTGTAGTCATCTTTCTTTGTGTCTTTTACTATTCTAAATGATTTTGTAATCTTTTTAGCTTTGTAATTATTTGAGATAAGTTCGATTGTAACTTCATGTTCGCCTCCAACGCTTGAGTCATCGCTTGTGAAGTATAGATTTGTTTCGCCTGTGTAGCCTGTCTTTCTATCGTAGATGCCATCTTGGTAAGCACCGTTTGGGTACTTGATTGTGTATCTGATAGTATCTTGGTAGATGTTTTTACCGAATAAATCTTGTAATTTAGCTGTGATCTTAACTGTTTCGCCTGTTCTTATCTCTTCTTTATCGAAGTTTAGGTCTAGCTTAGCGTTATACTCATCTTCTGGCTCGTCGTCTCCTTCAACGTTTAAGCCTAAAGTTTTGTATAGTAAATCATATAGACCGTCTTTATCAAGAGCGCCGGCGATGTTTACTAATCTTCCGTTTTCATCTAGTATAACTGTGTTTGGTGTTGTTAAGAAGCCTAGGCGTGATGCCCAAATCTTTTCGTCAGCATCGTAGAAGATATGGTTTTTGAAGTGTTCTATATTTAATTCTTTTAAAACATTGTCAACAAAGTTTACTGTTGAATTAACATCTTCTTCAACTGAAGTAACTATTTCAACGAAATTATATTTTTCGTGTGCAAGTGGAGCCATGGCTTTCCACATTTCTACACAAGCGCCGCAGCCTGGGTAACCAAAGACTAAAACTGTTTTCTTATTAGGGTCAATTAGATCTGAAATTCTGTGATCTTTTAGATTTGCATCTTTAACATAATATTGAAGTATGTTCTTGCCATAATGTTTTTCTAGCGCTTCGTACTCAAAATCTGTAGTTTTTAAGTGCTTATATTGTCCAGAAGCTTTTCTCTCTTCATAAGAAGTAAATTCTTTTTCGCTTTGAGCTACATCGAAAGATGCAAGGCCATTGGCATTTTTAAAGTCGTTGTAACTAGCTTTTGCTTCTATTGTGTATTTACCAAGTCTTGCTGGCGCTGTAAAGTTTACAGTGAATTCACCAGTATTGCCTGATTGAACAGTCTTTCTATCGATAGCGCTGCCATTTGCATCAAGTAAGGCTAAATCGATATTTGCTTTTCTTACACCATTGCCATCAAGGTCAGTTACTTTTGCGTTTAAAACGACATTGCTTCCTGCAGTGTAGGCTGATTTATCTGCGCCGATGTTTAAGTCAAGCGCTTTGTCGTACTCAGGGAAGACTGATGGACGATTTTCTCTAAGCCACTTTGTCATACCGCCGTTCATCCAATAAATCTTTTTAAAGCCAAGCTTTTTCATGATTTCAGCAGTTGCGCCTGAACGAACTTGTGTTCTGCAGTATAATAAATAAGTTTTGTTCTTATCTAATGTTTTTACAAAATCTTCGTGATCTTTTTGATAATAGTCGTGGTGTATACAGCCTTCTATGTGAGATTCGTTGTATTCAGCCTTTGTTCTTGCGTCAAAGATGACAAAGTTTTCATTGCCTTTATTTTCTTCGATAAGTTTTTGAGCTTCGTCAGTCTCAATCATCTTGTAGATTGTTTCTTCTGGCTCAACTGGATCGACTGGATCAACTGGGTCTATAGGCTTTTCATCGCCAAAGACAATTTTATATTCACCTTCAGCATCGTCGTAGCCGTATTTGCTTGCGCTTGCCTTGATAGTGTATTCACCTTCACCCATTTCTTCAGTTGGAGTGATGTAAACTGCAGCGATACCATAATTATTAGTGTATTTTGTTAAATTATACTTAAAGTTATTTGGACCACTTACTTCTATCTTAACAGGTAAGTATCTTACACCATATTTTCTTTGGTCAACAACTTTAATGCTGATACCTGCTCTATCGCCTAATTTATAGCTTTCTTGGTCTTTTTCGAAAGACATATCTAGGTGATAAGGGTTTCTGTATTTTTTAACTTCAAAACTTGCAGTTCCAACGGCGTCTTTGTATTGTGAGCTCTTAGCTGTAACTTTTACAGTATAAGTGCCTTCTTGTCCTCCGTCTGGACTGTAGTAGTAGTTTGCTCTGCCGTAGTAGTTAGTTCTACCAGTGTTTTTATGAACGGCGCCACTTGCAGTTACTATCTCGATATCTAGGTCTACATATCTTACGTTTCTGCCATTAGCAGTGGCATGAATTGCTAGTTGAATTTTTTGGTTGTTCATAATTTCTTTTGACATAGGCTTTACTTCTAGATCAAAGCTTGGGCGTCCGTCTTCAACTGTAAATGTTAATGTATCAGTGTTTGCTTTGTAAGTGCCGCCGCTAACCTTGATATTAACAGTGTATTCGCCAGCTAAAGAAATTTCATTTGCGCCTAGAGTAAACTTAGCGTTGCCGTAGTAGTCAGAGTAAGCTGATTTACTAATACTGCTTCCGCTTGGGCTAATTACTTCTATCTCAGTCATTACATAGCGAAGATTTCTGTTTAGGTAGTCCTTTGAATTAACTGTTATACTTTGGCTGTAGCCTTGTCTAATAGTTTTAGCGTATACAGATGATGAGACTTTGATCATGTTTTTATCGTTATCATCATTATTATTATCATCATAAACAATTACGTGAGCCTTTTTAGAAACGCCGTTAGAAGTTTTAGCGATGATGTCGCACTCGCCCTTGGCAATGGCTTTTACGTAGCCGCCTTGAACTGTGGCAACACTAGTATTAGTGCTTGACCAGTATATAGCTTTGTTTCTAGCATTACTTGGTTCAACACTTGCTCTTATTGTGCTTGTTTCATTAACTTTTAGTTTTAGCTCTTCTTTATCTAAGACAATGTTTTTTACTTCAATATTTTGAACATCATCCAAAACATTTACAGTAAATGAATTTCTCTTGTAAGAGCCATCAGTTGCTGTAGCAGTTACAGTAGCTGTACCTTTTCTTAAAGCTCTTAAAACGCCATTTTGAACGCTTACTATGCCACTTGGATTGACAGAGTAGTTTAGATTTTTATTTGTAGCGTCTTCTGGAAGAACTCTTGGATTGATTTCATAATTTTCTCCGACTTTAAGATTTACTGGATTTTCATTAAATTCAATTGATGAAACTTTCTTGTCATATGATGGAGAAGAACCTCCTGGAACTGTCATAGCCTTAAGTGCAACGTTTGCGTTGTACTTAACTTGCGCCATATCAGTCCATCTAGCTCCGTCGTAGGAGATGTATGATTCGCCTCTACCCGCTCTTGCCCTTGAAGAATAACCAGCGATGTAGTTTTCAACAGGGATTGGATAGTTATATCCTGGAGTTGTTAGCTTAACGATAGGTGCGAAATATTCACCACTAGAAACATTATACTTCCTTATAGGTATATTGACATAGCCAGCATAAGTAACACTTCCTTCAGCAACCTTTACTCTATCGTTGAAAGAAACTTGTCCTCTGCCCTTTGTCATATATATTTCATATCTTGCTCCATTTGATGGAACGAAGAAACCAACTTGGTAAACATCTTTATTAGAATTAACTGGGCCGAAAACATTTGAGAAATATGCGCTTTGACCATTACCATAAGTACTTGTCATACCTAAATCGTCATAATACCATATCTCTTCGTTAGGAACCATGTCCTTTAATTTAAAAATTGCATTGCTTCTGCCTGCAAAAGCATCATAATAAGAAACCCAATAATAACCGCCCATGTATTTCCAGTTTTGTCCCCAAGAGTTCTTGATTAGCCAAGCGCCATCTCCTGGAGGTGTTATACCAAAATTATAACGAGAGAAACTATCGTCCCAACCAACTATGGCAACAGCGTGGTTAGCATAACCATAGTAGCCTGGGTTGTATGAACCCATAGTTCTTGAATTTAAGTACGATTCATCACCGTTGATAGTTGTGTAAGCAGCGCCGTATTCCATAACAGCTTGCTTTAAGATATCTGTATCCCATCCGCCTCTAACGTCTGGTATATTCATAATCTTATCAACGTCTTTAACTCTTCTTAATCCCCTTGGAGAGTAAAAATCATAAGGTGAGTAAGGTTCATCTCTTTCTGCGATAGGACCAGAGCCACGAGTTAAGTAAGCGCTTGCTACTTGCCAAGTACCGCCTTGGTCTGGACCCCAGTCAAAGCCGTGAGTGTTTCTCATGTTCTTTTCACTGAAGTCATTGTACTCTGGCATCAAAACTGATTCAGCTGATGCAAATGATGCAAAGGACCAGCAAGAACCGTTTGGGCCTTGATTTTTGACTGGAGTAACACGA
The DNA here is from genome assembly GCF_056590255.1 of Fenollaria sp. C0166D3. NCBI lineage: Bacteria > Bacillati > Bacillota > Clostridia > Eubacteriales > Fenollaria > Fenollaria sp. C0166D3. Next base: position 182,533 of record NZ_JBWPVU010000004.1, on the reverse strand, counting down.
TTGTGCTCTCTTAAGTCATACTTTCTTGGAGCCGCTTGACGCTCTCTCCATGGAGCGAAGTCATCACTCTTTTCTAGCTCATAATTTGCGTTGTAAAGTACAGGGCTAACGCGCAAACCATAGAACTTTTCGTCTTGCTTCGATGACATTACCTTATTGTACTCTGGATTGATAGGCGAGAAAGAACCATCAATCTCATCGGCAATTTCATCTTTCTTAACGAGATTTGCTAAGTCGACTTGATCGACTATAGGATCAGAAATCTCTAAATCCTCTGCAAATGCTGTCACTGGTGTGATTAGTATAATAAGTGCTAGAACAAGACTTAAAATACTTTTTGGAAATTTTCTTTTCATTTACATACCTCCCTTAAAGAAAATGAATAAATAAGCAAAATAAGTTGCATCATTAAGACGTATACCAAGAACAACTCTACCTTGGTAAAACGTTACGGCTATTTTGCCTATTTTGAATGATTATAGCACAAAATTTTTTAGATTACAATGATTTCAATTATTCAAAATTATTAATAAAAACACTGTTTAGTATAGATAAAATTTATACTAGATATAAAAAAATACTACAAAAGTATGATTTTTTAGTACAAAATGACAAAAGTGTGCAAGAAAATAAAAATTACTTGCAAGAATGTATTATAATGAAAGAAATTTTTAATGTCTATTAGTATAGCTTAAATTAAAAAATATTTTTTTATTATTATTTTGTTTACATTCATATGTAAAAATATAAAGAGAGGAGAGGATATCAATGGGGAGCAAAAAATTTAGAAACTTAGTTTTTCTTTTAGTTCTATCTTTAATATTGACTAGCAATCTTCCAAACATATCTAAGGCAGAAAACTTTGACGGCTTAGAATTTGATGACAATTATGAAGAAACAGTTTTAGTGCCTGACGATAGTGAGGAAGATTTTCCTTTGGAAATAAGCGATATCAATGAAGACTTTGATGAAGGCGACTTAAGCATCGCGCCACTAAAGGTCGATACAAAAGAAACAGTTCCACAGCTTAGAACTAGATCTATGAGAGCGGCAAAGTTTTATCCTGCTAAATTCGACTTAAGACAAACAGGCATGGTATCTCCAGTTAAAGACCAAGGACAAAATGGTTCTTGTTGGGCATTCGCTACATATGGATCGATGGAATCCATACTATTAAGACAAAAGAAGGGCCTATACGACTTTAGTGAAAAACACTTAAGAAACATGCACGATTTTGACTGGTCTGCTGAAAAGGGCGGTAACCGTGATATGGCAGCTGCATACTTAGCAAGCGGCAAGGGACCTATAGCTGAAGATGATGATCCTTATGATCCAGTTATAACTGTTTCAAAAAAGGACTTAAGAAGAGTTTTAGACATTGACAAAGTTATCTACCTTCCAGACGTTACAAACATCAATGAGATTGACAATATTAAGTGGGCTATCAATGAATATGGAGGAGTTTATACTACAGTTAATTCTACTTCTTATTATGAAAACAAAAATACAAACTCTATGTATAATCCAGGTCATGGCTCAACTAACCACGCTGTAACCATAGTTGGATGGGACGATACTTTCCCCGCATCAGCATTTACTCAAAATGCACCAGGCAATGGAGCTTGGATTTGTAAAAACTCTTGGGGCAACAAGTACATGGATGCTGGTTATTATTACGTATCTTATTATGATGGCTTTATAGGCAAAAGCCCAACTGTATTTATTCCTAAGAAAAAAGACTTAAGAGGTATCATTCACCAATATGACCCTCTTGGAGCAACAAGATCAGTTGGATTTAAGGGCGAAGGCTACATGGCAAACATCTACACAGCTAAGTACAAAGAACTTCTTCATGAAGTTGGTTTATTTAACGTTGCTAACCAAACTAGCTATGAGGTTTATGTAGTAAGACATGTTGATAAAACATCTCAGTTAACAGACGAAAGAGTAAAGGTCGCTGAAGGAACTATACCTTATCCAGGTTATTATACTATAGATATAGATCCACAACAACTTGATGAAGGAGAACAATTTGCTGTAGTAGTGTATATGAACTCACAAAGAGCTAATAACAATACACCACTTGCAATTGAATCAAGAATTAATGGATACACATCTAAGGCGGTAGCTTCACCAGGCCAATCATTCTACTCAAAAACTGGTACTGGTTGGAAGGACTTAACAGAAACAATTGCCAACGCAAACTTCTGTATCAAGGCCATCACAACAACTGGCGACGAAGTTCCTGAAAAAGATTTAGCTGAAGTTGATGATTCTGGCACAGACATTACCATAGACGGAAAAGTAAAATTAAGAGACATAGTTTTCACTCACGGCAGTCAAGGCGTTATTGATATTGACAAGAAAGGGATACTAAGATACACTTTAGAGCCAGCTAATGCTGATGATGTTGAACTAGTTTTTGGTACTATGGATAAAAATGTTGCTGTATTTAAAGAAGGCGGTATACTTTATCCGGTAGCACCAGGTAATACCAATGTCTTTATAAAAACAAAGGACGGCACTTTAGAAAAGAGATTTAACATACAAGTTGTTAATCCAGGCATAAGAGTACCAGGAAGAGAAAAGATTGAAGTTATAGGCAACAATGATTATGTTCCTGAACCAGATCCAGAACCAGATAAACCAGAAATTCCTGATGATAAAAAAGCTGATCCAATAAAACCTGAGATAGATCCAAACGTTGCTTTAACTATATTTATGAACAGGCAATCAGATATTATCACAGAAGGAAAAACATTTAACATTGAGCCACTAGTTGGAACTTATCCGGCAACAGCTAAGAGAAACTTTATATATTACTCAGACCATCCAAATGTTATCGAAGCAAGACCAGATGGTATACTAGTTGCTAGAGGCGTTGGCTACTCAAACATAACTGTTATGACTGACAACGGACTAAAGACAACGTTCAGAGCAAAGGTAGTACCTGACTACGATAAACAAGTTATTGAGATTACAAGCTTTACTAACTCAGAAAGAAGATCTGGTATCTTCAGATTATATGGAGAGGCAACTGTAGATGGCAGGCCATATAACGGCGCCGCAACTATCATAGTTAAAAGCGAAGGCAAAGTAAATGAAAGAAGAGTTTACTTTAACCAAGGAAAAGTTGTATCTAAGTACTTAGGCGGTGACTTTGCTCTTTCTAAAAGCAAGTTCGAAGCAACACTTAAGGTAAGAAACGAAGAAAAGACTATCAGATTTGGTAAGTATGGTGAAATACTAGCAGAAGATTTAGAAGATATAAGAATCATCAGTCTAGAAAATACTGAGCGCCACGCAGGCATCTTTAGAGTAAACGCCTATGTTGAAGCAAACGGCAAACCATACACAGGCTACACAACATTAGAAGTAGAAGCACTTGATGGCAAGACTATCAAAGAAGAAATTTGGGCTAAGGAAGGCTACGTTGTAAGACAGTTCTCAGCTGGATCCTTTGGCTCAGGACATGATGATTTCGTAGCAAGACTTACAGTTGGAAGCGAAAGTAAAGAACTACATTTCTCATATGATCTAACTAAGCCTGCATATGGAACTAATCCTGTAGTAAAGATACTATACTTTAGAAACTCACAAACAAGAGAGTCAGCAGCCTTTACACTTAGAGCAGAAGCCATAGTAGACGGAAGTCCATTTGATGGATACGCTACTATAGTAACAGAAGGAAACGGACGTAAACTTACAAACATTGTTAAATTTACTGATGGTATAGCAGAAATCAAGTACACAGCTGGCAACTTTGCCAACTGGAGAAAAGAATTTACATCTACGCTTAATATATATGGTGAAGAAACATCAATTAAATATTCATATAATTAATACGATATAAGTGGCTCAGCCAATTATATAAATATATTTAGGGGAGGTTTACCTATGAAAAATTACAAGAATGTACTATCATTTGTCTTGGTATTGGCAATCTTAGTAACAGTGTTTAGCCCTCTAGGCAGCGTAGTAAAAGCTGAATCCCAAAAGGATCAAGTTTTACTAGAAATTTCTGACTTAAAGGTCGATATTAAAAACGCCGTTCAAAGCGTTCAAGATATCGAACCAAAGAATGATGACGAAAAGGAACTTCTTGATAAATATCATGAAGCTGCTAAAGACATCAACAGAGAGCTTGAAATTAGCGAAGAAAGAGTAGCAGGATCCGTACAAGGATTTGCAGATGGATCAGTTTATGATCTAACAACTATTCCAGTAAGAGTACAACTTCTTATTAGAATCGGTCGCGCTATAAGGTTTGCAACTACTGAACTTTCAAACAAAGTAGTAGCTGCTCACACTAAGATTGCAGAATATATCCTAACAGGTATATTATATGTAGTTAACCCATTCGCAAGCGAAGGACAAATCGTTGAGTACATGGAAAGATTTGAAGCACTTCAAGAAGAATTACTTCAATATCCAGACCTTAGACCTGAAGACATAGCAACTATCTATAAGAAAGCTGCTTTTAGTAGGGAACTATCGGAAGCTAGAAGAGTTTACAATAGCCAAAACAGAGTAACTAAAAACTTTAGAGCTAGACCACTTAAAGAAGCTATTGACAACGGTTCTAGAATGTGGTGGAGACTTGATGTAACTTGCGGAGAGCTTGATGCACAAGTAGAAAAAGTTCATGCTGAAATGGAAAAAATTACTGGACCAAAGATTAGAGTTGAAAGAGTCGAATTTATGGAAGGACCAGCTGGTTACATCTCAATCGACAAAAAGACTAGAATCAGACCAGTAATATTCCCAAATGAAGTAAAGAACAAAGACGTTATTATTTACTCAGCTAACCCATATATAGCAAGAGTAAGCGCAGGAGAAATCATTCCACAAAGAACTGGTTCAACTGAAATCATAGTTACTGCTAAGGACAACAACGTTCAAGGAAAATTTACATTATATGTTGTTGAACAAGGCGGCTACATGGATCAAATCCCACCACTACAAGCAACAGGACAAAACTACGGTTTTGAATTAAACCCAGTTCCAGGTCCAGGACATGATGACCTACCACCAATCCAACATGACAAGACAGTTGTTAAGAGCGTTGATTTCGCTACAGACAAAGTTGTTATGACAGTTGGTGACACATATGATTTATCAGCCCAAGCACTTGTTTATCCAGTAGAAGCAGTTAATAAATCATTATCATACACTTCTGAAAACGATTCTATAGCATATGTTGATAAAACTACAGGCCTTGTAAAAGCCCTTCACACAGGACTTATTAAAATATTTGCTACTTCTGAAAATGGCGTTATGGGATCAGTTTATGTAGAAGTAAAAGAAAAACAAAAAGAAGCTGATATCGAAATCGTTAGCGTAGAAAACACTCAAAGAAGAGCTGGTATCTTCTCTATCGAAGTAGAAGCTTTAAATAATGGCAGAGCATATAACGGCTACATGACTGTAGAAGTAACTTCTGGGGACAAAACTTTAACAAAGAAAGTTTATATGAGCCAAGGAAAAGGCAGAGTAAAATTCAACGGATTTGAATTTTATGTTTGGTTAAAAGATTTCCACGCAACAGTAAGAATCAAAGACCAAGTAAAAGAATTAGATTTCTCATTTAGATAGTCTATAAATGAAAGGAGACAAAATTATGAAAAAATTTATGACAATCTTCTTAGCATTATTATTAATGTTCAACACTGTATTAACTACAGTTGCATCAGCTAAGATGATCAATGACGACGAAGCAGCCATTGGCGAAGACGATTTAGATATCGAAGTAAACGATTTAGAAGTATATAAAAGACAAGTACAAGCAATAAGAGACGAAGCAAAAGACATCACACCACACAATAAAACAAACAGAGAAATGCTTGAAAACTTCAACGCAAAAACTGACGAATTAGAAGCTAACATTGAAAATTCACTACAACCAGAAGCAGTTGGTGGAATTGGTATGGGATTTGCACAAATCTACGACCTATCATCAATCCCTCAAAGATTAATGCTAGTTGGTAGACTATGTGTAGCAATGAGATTTGCAACAACAACATTAAGATACAAAGTTGACCAAGCTCACGTAGAAATCGCTGAATATGTATTCCAAGGTTTAGTAATCGCAGTAAGCCCATTCCACACAGTTGACGACATGAAAGCTTATATGGCTGAATTTGAAGCTTTAAAAGCAAAACTTATAGGTTACCCAGATCTAACAAACAACGATACAGCTAACCTTTATGTTAGAAGCGACCTTGATCACAAGCTAGTTAAAGCAAGAGCACTTTACAGAACAGACCTTAAAGAAGCTCCTCAATACGTTTTAGACGATCTTAACGAAGTTATAAGAGAAGTTACATCAATTAGACTTAGACCACAAGCCTTAGTTAGAGAAATCTACGAAGCATCAGACATGCTAGACGCAGCAGTAGGTAAAGCAATTGCTCAACTACAAAACGACCACAGAATTACTTCAACAGAAAGAAGCGACTTAAAAGAACACAGAAACTTAGCTAGAAAAGCAAGAAGAAACGGAGATAAGAGAAAAGAATTAGGAGACGCTATAGACTTAGCTAACAAGCTAATCCTTCAAAGAAGAGCATCTTCAAGACAAGTTCAAGAACTTATCGACACAATCAGAATGCTTCTTGACATGGGTCCTAGAAACTAGTTAATAGTAATTATATTAATAGTTAATAGAATTTATAAGAGAGCCTTGCGAGGCTCTCTTTTATTTTGCATTTGATTTGCACATCGAAAATTGATTTCTCTCGCTTGCTGCGCCTACATAAATTGTTAATTTCTAAATTCGATGTCTTGCGAATTCATATTCGTTCGCTACGCTCAACTAGATGAATTCGCGGGCAGACATCTTCATTAAGAAATTAATGCAATTTATTCCGAAGGCTGCGCTCGTGAAAATCAATTTTCTCACTATTTTTGCTTCGTAAAAGTGATTAGCTATACATAATGCGCTGCTTTTGAAACATCTTTTTTCTCACTAATAGCAGCTTTCTACGAATACTGCAATTATTAAAATACTTTTATTTATGTCGAATAAAAAACATTTGAGCACAAAAAGAGACCAAAGATTAACTTTGATCTCAAAAATTTTTTTATTCACTACTTTTTATCTAAATACTCTGGATCATAAATTGACCATGGACTTCGCAGAGCAAACAAGTTCAAGGGCTCGCTTGAATGTAAAATTTCTTATTTTAATAAATATTTCTTTATTCACTAACTTAATCATTTTTACTCTGGATCTACATTGACCATGGGACTTCGCAGAGCGATTTGATTCACGGGACGAAGTGGAACGAAGCGGCCGACCGACATCGTACATAGAAGTACGTTGAGGGAGGGCGCACAGCGAACAAGTTCCGTGGGCAAATCGAATGCGAACTAAGCTTTGAAGATTACTTTCATAGTAGTTCCTTCGCCCACAGTACTCATCACATCTATCGATCCACCCATATCTTCCACTATATGTTTCACTATGGATAGACCAAGGCCTGTCGAGTTTGTATTTCTGTTTCTTCCTTTGTCGACCATGTAGAAGCGCTCGAATATACGAGGGATTTCGTCTTTCTCAAGACCGATGCCTGTGTCTGAAATTTTGCTTATGATATTGTCCCCGCGTTTTTCGACGGAGATTGTAAGCTTGCCGCCATCTTTATTGTACTTGATAGCGTTTGAGATTAGGTTTCTATAAAGCTCCGAAAGCATGCCAAGTGGCACGTTTTTCTTAAGTCCTTCTTCAATGTGGCTTTCGACTGTTAAATTTTTCGCGTCGATTTTGCCCTTATATAGCTTTAAGATATTCTCTATAGTCTCTTTAATCGAAACTTCTTCTTCGCTCTTTAGCTGTGGTCTTTCGTCTAGCTTCGATATCATGATGATGTTATCGATCAAGCGTAGCATTTGACCTGCTTCGTCAAAGATGATGCCGGAGAATTTTTTGATGTCCTCTTCCTTAACCATGCCGTTCTTAATTAGCTCGGCGTAGCCAGATATCGATGTTAGCGGGCTCTTTAGCTCGTGTGAAACGTTCGCGGAGAATTCGCGTCTAAGCTTTTCGGCCTTTTTCTCGTCGTTTACGTCAAGAACTAGCATGATGATGCCTGTTAGGGCACTTCCATTCTCAATTGGGGATAGATATATCTTTAGGTTGTCTTCGTCGACCATAATCTCGAAGCTCGATGACTTGTGCGTTTGAATTAAATCATTTAGTCTAGTCGATACCTCTTGGCTCCTTGTTAGCCTAACGACGTCCATGCCCGTATAATCGGTTTGCATATTTGACTTAAATAGCTTCTTCGATGCGTCGTTGAGCTGAACGACCTTTAAGTCAGTGTCAATGAGTACCAGGCCTTCGTTCATGTTTCTAAGTATCTCATTCACTGTTGATTCCTTAGTTTCAAGGCTTTCTATATAGCCTTTGATGTCTTTATTCTTTCTCTCTATAGTCCTTATGAATGGACTTAGTTCGTCGTAAACGTCGATCTTAGCTGTATTGAAATCGTCTCTGTGCAAGTGCTCTGCAGCGTAATCGATAGGCAATAGCAGTTTGTCTACGAGTTTTTTGTTTATTAGTAAAAGCACTAGAATAAGTAGGATTGACATAAGTAGTATAAGTGGAACTACTTTCATAAATGAGCCAAGTATTGATTCTGTTTGCTTTGATATCCTTATTACATTGCCGTCCGCCATGAGAGAAGCATAGTAGTACGTATCTTTATTAAGCGTATTGGATAGTCTCACGTCTTTGCCGATGTCGCCATTTAAGGCTTCTTTAATCTCTTTTCTATCAGCATGGTTCTCCATCGATGCAGGATCTGTGAAGTTATCATATAGAACATTGCCTTCTGGATCAACTACGGTAAAGCGAAGATTTACATCAAAGCGGCCCATTATCTCTAAGTCGTCCACATCTAGCATGGATGCTAGAGCAAGTTCGTCTTTTAAATCTTTTAACTCATTCTTTCTAGTATTTTGGTAGAATATAGCTGTACTTATTGTAACGCTTAAGACTATTGCTATAAAAAAGCAAATGGCGTAGGTGATATTTAGTTTTTTCTTCACTTTTCGTCACCAACCTTATAGCCAAGGCTTCTGATAGTCTTGATAACGCCTTGATATGGCTCAATCTTCGATCTTATTGAGGCGATGTGAACGTCAACGGTTCTTGTCTCTCCTTCAAAATCGTAGCCCCAGATCTTCTCTATAATCCTGTCTCTTGTTAGGACGATGTTTGGGTTCGATAGTAAAAAGTATAAGAGCTCAAACTCTTTATAAGTAAGGGAGATGGGCTCGCCATCAACAGTTGCGGTTCTTTTGTCGTAGTCGAGTCTGATACCGGCGTAGTCAAGTACGTCGCCAGCGTTCACTTTGCTGCGTCTAAGAAGGGCTCTTACCCTTGCCAAAAGCTCCAAGACGCTAAATGGCTTTGTGATGTAGTCATCGGCGCCTCTATCGAGCCCTGTAATCTTGTCAAACTCAGTAGTCTTAGCTGTTAGCATAATTACGGGGATGTTCTTTAGTGCGGCATCCCTCTTCATTTGATCAAGTATTTCAAGTCCGCTTGTGCCAGGCAGCATGATGTCGAGCATAACTAGCGTTGGCACTTCTTTTTTAACTCTAGCAAAGAACTCATCAGCATTCTCAAAGCCTTCAGCCTTGTAATTTTCATTGTGCAGTGCATATAGAACTAAGTCCCTAATGCTCCTGTCGTCTTCAACTATATATATCATAGCTCCTCCTACTCATAGTGCTTAGAAGTGATTGAAAATACGCTCCAGTCCGCGATAGATTCTGCGTTGTCGCCGATTCTTTCGAAGTACTTCGCAATTTGTATTATGTCTATAAGCCTTAGAGCGTCATCTTTTTTATCGCCAATCTTCTCTACGACCTCACTCATTATGTGGCTGAATAAAGCGTCAATCTTGTCGTCAGAGGCGATGACCTTGTAGCTCTCTTCCAAATCGCCAGTGATAAAGGCGTCAATCCCGCTCTTTAACATCTTCTTAGTAGATAGGCACATATCCAAAATCTCTTCAGTGAAGTCCTCGCCGATACTTACAAAATTAAGTAGGCCAGCGACTTCGATCACGTGTCCGCCAATCTTTTCAACGTTTCTGATGATGTTTAAAGTAGACGAAACAAACCTTAAATCCTTCGCAACCGGTTGTTGAGTCGACATGATCTTAAGGCATAGAGTCTCGATGTTTCTGTTATACTCGCGAATTTCGTCCTCTTTACTCTCAATCTCGTGAAGCTGATCTTTGATATCAGCATCCTCCACAGCCGTCTCTATAGTCACCTTCATGTCCATCAGCATCTTTTCAACGATAGCACTATATAAAATGATTTCATTTTTTAAATTTTCTAATTCATTAATGTATCTTGTTCTTACCATGATTATACCCCTTTTTTAACCGAATCTACCAGTGATATAGTCTTCAGTCTTTTTATTTTTTGGATTTTGGAAAATGGTGCTCGTTTGATCCGATTCAATGATTTCACCTTCAAAGAAGAAGGAGCAGTAGTCCGATATACGAGCCGCTTGTTGCATGTTGTGAGTCACGATGACGATGGTGTAGCGGTCCTTAAGTGAGTCGCATAATTCTTCAATCTTCGATGTCGATATTGGGTCAAGAGCCGATGTTGGTTCGTCCATCAACAAAACTTCTGGTTCAACAGCTAGCGCCCTTGCTATGCAAAGCCTTTGTTGCTGTCCACCAGATATTTGGAGAGCGTTTCTCTTTAGTTTATCCTTTACTTCATCCCAAAGAGCCGCACCTTGTAGTGACCTTTCTACTATGATGTCAAGGTCCTTTTTCTTTCTAATTCCGTGCACACGAGGGCCATAAGCAATGTTATCGTAGATAGACATGCTGAAGGGGTTTGGCTGCTGAAAAACCATGCCAACCCTCTTACGAAGCTCGTTCACATCAACTTTTGGAGCGTAGATGTCCTCACCATCCAAAGTGATTTCGCCAGTGATTTTTACACCATCGACAAGATCATTCATTCTATTTAAACTCTTTAACAGCGTTGACTTACCACAGCCAGATGGGCCAATGAAAGCCGTGATTTTGTTCTCCGGCATATCCATAGACACATTCTTTAGCGCCTGAAAATCACCATAAAAGAGGTCAACATTTTTAACTTCAATTTTATTCATTATTTCATAACCTTTCTTGATAATTTTGTTGAAAGCATATTGATAATTACAACCACAATCAGTAAAACAAAGGCAGTTGCAAAGCTTGCTTCAACGTGGAAGCCCTCGTCACTTAGTACGTACATGTGTAGGGCAAGCGTCCTTCCTGATTCGTTAAGCGCCTTTGGCATGGCAGTCGCAGTACCTAAAGTGTAGATAAATGCAGCAGTTTCGCCGACGATTCTACCTATAGAAAGTATGATACCTGCCAAAATTCCGTTCATAGCTGGAGGTAAAACTACTTTGAATATAGTCGATAGCTTTCCCGCGCCTAGACCAAAAGAGGCCTTTCTAAACGAGTCAGGAACAGCTAGTATCGCTTCTTCCGACGTTCTTATTATGATTGGCAAGACCATGATGATGGCGGTTAAGACGCACGCCATAATCGAGTATTGCATCTGCAGCTCATATACGAAGAAGATCATACCAAATAGACCGTAGATGATAGACGGGATACCTGCAAGTGACTCAGTACCAAGCCTAATGATCTTAACTATCTTTGAGCCCTTCTTCGAGTATTCGCTTAGGTAAATGGCGCTCGCAACACCTATGGGCACGGCTACGAGTAAAGTGAGCACAACAACTACAAGCGTCACAATTAAGCTTGGCAGCATCGATACGTTTTCACTTGTGTACTTAGGCGCGAATAAAGATGGCCTTAGGTTTGGTATACCATTGACCGAAATGTAAAGGATTATGAAGACAAGTGTAGCCAAAGTGAAGTAGGCAGCGACCTTGATCAGTATTTTCAAAAATTTACTCATAATTCTTTTCACTTCCTTTAATAAAGTAGAATATAGTGTTTATTATCAAAATGAAGATAAATAGGACCATGGCAGTCGCGACAAGTCCTTGTCTGTGCTTTGGTGTAGCGTATGCCATCTCTATAACTATATTTGTTGTAAGTGTTCTAACCCCTTGTGTAATGGAAGTTGGGATTCTAGGCTGATTACCAGCGATTAAGTAAACAGCCATAGTTTCACCTATCGCTCTACCGATGCCTAAGATGAAAGAGGAGATAATCCCGCTCTTTGCGGCAGGTACAACGACTTTAAATATACTTATTTCCTTACTTGCGCCGAGTGCTACTGAACCTTGGTAGAATGACTTTGGGACGGCTCTTAATGATGACTCACATATGGAGATTATAGTTGGAAGTATCATTATTCCTAAAAGTAGGGATGCCGTTATTATATTCATGCCGTCACCGCCAAACGCCTTTCTTACAAGTGGCACAATAACTACAAGGGCAAAGAAACCATATACAATTGAAGGGATGCCCGCCATTAGCTGAACGGCTGGCTCCAGTATTTTGTATGCTTTTTTATTGGCATAGAAGGCCATATATATGGCTGTCAAAAGTCCTATAGGCAGACCTATGATGATCGCGCCGAGCGTTGTATACACACTGCCAACTACCATTGACACGATACCGTAAGATGCGGGAACGTTTCTAGGAGCCCATACTTTGCCAAATAAAAATGCTTTTAGTCCGTACTCTTTTACAAAGGGAATGCCTTCAGAAAAAATGAAGTAGCATATAAGTAAAAGAGCAAAGACAGATATTAGAGAGATGACAAAGAAGAAATACTTCATGAAATTCTCTTTAAAATTTTTATTCATAATTACTCCTTATAAAATTATGGAGGGCTCAAATCTGGCCCTCCGGAGGAAATTTTCTTTTAGTCTAAATTATTTAATATCTCCCCAAGTTTTTGTTTCACCTACGAAGATGGCTTTGATTTGTTCAAGACTTAAGTCTTCACATGCATTGTCATTGTTAACTATAACAGCGATACCGTCTTTAGCGATAACCACGTTAGTTAATTCAGCCTTTTCTTCATCAGATAAGTCTCTTGAAGCCATACCTAAATCAGCTGCACCTTCGATAGCTGCTTGGATACCAGCAGATGATCCTGTTGATTGAATTTCGATCTTAACGTCTGGATACATTTCCATATATTTTTCAGCAAACTTTTCCATAAGTGGAGTAACAGATGTTGAACCACCTACTACAAGCTTACCAGATTGAGAATTTTGTTTGTATTCAGCTGCTGCTGTGTCAACTTGAACGTATTTGTTTTCAAGAACCATTTCTTGACCTTCCTTAGACATCATAAAGTCGATGAAGTCTTTCTTAAGTCCGTCAATTTCTCCTTTGTAAACAATGTTGAATGGTCTTGCAATCTTATAAGAACCGTCTAAAACGTTTTCAGCGCTAGCTTCAACGCCTTCAACCTTAGCAGCCTTAACGCTATCGTTTAAAGAACCTAAAGAGATGTAACCGATGGCGTTCTTGTCACCGTTAACAGTCATTAGAACAGCGTTAGTAGATTTTTGAACAACAGCGTCAACAGTAGTTCTGTCAACCTTAGTGTCTCCTTCTTTTTCTTCGATACCAGTGATTTCGATGAAAGCTCCTCTAGTACCAGAACCGTCTTCTCTTGAGATTACAGTGATGGGTTCGTTAGAAGTTTCAGGTGCTTGTTCTTCAGTTTTTTCTTCAGTCTTTTCTTCTGTTTTTGTTTCAGTAGCTGTTTCAGCTGGTTTTTCTTCGTCCTTAGAGCAAGCTACTAGAGAGAATGCTAATACAAGTACTAGCAATAATGAAATTAATTTTTTTGTCATTTTTAAATAACACTCCTTTAAATTATTTTTACAAGTTGATTATAGTGGCCTTGTGTTAAGAATGTATATTAATTATGTAAAGATTATGTAAAATATGTAAAATCACCAAAATTTTTTTGATTTTTTACGAAAATGGGCTTGTATTTGTAAAATATACTTTACAAACAGCTTTGTACTGAACGGAAAGTGATTGTACATCAAAAATTATTTTCACCGCTTGAACAACGAAAATTGATTTCTCTCGCTTGCACATCGAAAAGATAGTTCCACGCAGCTTAGTTCAACAAATTGACAATTGCTAAGCTTGTCCGACTATAAATCCATATTCGTTACGCTGCGCTCCACTAGATGGATTTATGGCCGTCGTCCTGCGCAAAGCAATTGAAGCAATTTGTCTCAATGCGCTGCTTTTGGAACATATCTTTTCTCACTAAAACAGTTTTCTCTGAATGCTGCGCTCGTGAAAAACGTTTTTTTAATAATATTACCTCGCCTATATATATAGGAAGAGAAGTGTAAGTAAAAGAAAAAATCATCTGCTCAGCGTATACCATCCGCCCAGCCTATACCATCTGTCCGTCATATGTCATCTGCCCGTCATTACTCAAGCAAAATTAATTGAAGGGGCAAGGCCATGCGCATAAATCAATAAGCCATATATATAATTTCGTTTATTACTTTAATTAATTTTGAGAAAAGGTTCACATGAGCGCTGATATGTGGTATAATAACAGTGAGTATTTGTAAATGAATACAAGATATATATACTATCAAAAGAGGGGGAGAAGTATGAAGAAGAATTTTACTTTTAAAAGAGCATTAACACTAGTACTTGCAGTGATGATGCTAGTTACCGCTATGCCTGTAGGCTTATTGGCAGAGACTGATTATAATTACGACAAATTAGAAAACAATAAGTCAAAAATTATTAATGGCAAGACGCCTGTAGATCCAGCTAAGTCGGATAATGCTGAGGAGCTAATTAAAAATCCGGATCAGCCAGCGATTTACACTTACCGCACTGACTATAAGGTGCAAAATGGCGATAAGTATGTGATTGACTATCAACCATACATCGCTAGTGTAGGTGAGGCTGCGACTGATGACGAAAAAGCTAAGGTTAAGAAGGAAATTTTCTTGCCTGATTTAGCTGGTTATGATAAGTCGCAATTAGATGACAGTTTTATGATTGAATATGATGCTGTAAAAGATGCTGCGAATGGAAAGAATGAAACTGGCGACGTTATCAATGGCAAGAGATATTCTGCAAGTAAAGACTTTAATTACAAGGCTAAACCAAATGAAATAAAGATCAAACATATATTCCAAACAATGGAGGACTTTGCTAAGTATACTAATCCTGATGGAACAATCACTTCTTTTGGTGAAGTTGATCCGAATACTAATAAAAAAACTGGTACTATAATAGACGAAAATGGTGTTGAAAGTAAAAATCAACCTGAAGAAGAAATCTATAAGCATGAAAAGATCACTACTCAAACAGGTAATACTGGTTCAACTATGGAAGTAAGTCCACTAAATGAGAATGATAGAAAGGGATATATTCCAGAAGCGCCTGCTATCACTATGCAAGTGCCTGAAGATGCCAATGACTTTGTACTTGAGTACCGTTATAATCTTGCGCACTATGATGTAGTTTTCGATACTAAGGGCGGTTCGCCGCTTTCGAATAGAACTTATTACTATAAGCAAGAGATTCCAAAATTAGCTAAGGAAGACATTCCTACAAAGATTGGCTCTAACTTTTTAGGCTGGATGCCGTCTCATGATTTAAAAACTACAGACGGACAAACAACTTATAAAAAAGGTGAAATAATTAATAAGGCAGATGGAAAGCCTGCTCTAGACCTTGATGTCAAGTTAGAGATGTCTGCTCTCTTATTAGGCCAGGATGAAAAGTCAAGAGAAAAGCTGACATTTACTGCAGTTTGGAAGGACAAGGAAAAGGCTGACTACGCAATACAGTTCTGGGTAGAAAAGGCTGACCATGCTGACGATGCATCTATAATGGACAAGTACGACTACATGGGCACTCGTGTCTATAAAAACCAAAAAACTGGTACGAAACCAAACTTGGATAGTGAGAGCCCAGGACCTGTAGTGATTGGAGAAGGTGCAGATAAGCAAGAATTTCAAGGCTTAAAATTCCCAGACCTGGACCAAGCCCGTCTAAATAAGATATGGAATAACGCAATATTTAATTTTGGCAAGAATCTTTATCTAAACAAATTCTTTGTCTACAACAAAAAACTTACAGATTCACAAAATGGGGACAAGTCTGTATCAGCAACAGGTAAGACTGTCTACAACATCTACTACGACAGACAAGTCTACGACCTATACTTTACTAAGTCCAATGCACAACCTGAAAAAAACACCATCTACCCTGAAATTTGGAAATATGACGAAAAGAAAGGTAAGGCAGTTAAAGTAGGTGGACCTGGCAATCCATATCACTACAAGGCTAGATTTAATGAGATGATGTATAAGTGGCCAAACGATGCCAAGCAAACAAAGGGCTTTACACCGGGATATCAATCCTTCGGCTGGGGACCAAACTATACTGTACCGAATTTTCCACTTCATTTAGACACTCCGCCTTATAGATTAAATGCCGATGAGTTCCTTGACATGGCTAATTACACTAATTGGGGCGGCTATGTTAAACATATAGATAAGGGCGACGGCACAACAATCGATTTAGATAGATTCGACTTTACAACCCTTTCCTTCGGTATAAAACAGGATAAGCCTTCTATACCTCACCACATGGACTTTTGGATGGACGGCTTTAAGGACGGCGAAACCATCATACGTTATGACCTTGTAAGAACCAAGGCGGATACGATCGCCTCAGACTATGGCCACAGATACCCGAAAGTTACAGGCTTTACCCCTCATGGCTATGAACCTAAAAAACAATGGCCGAGTATAAAAGAGGGACAGCAGGAAGATGGCCGCGTGGACGAAGATAGAATTAATGAGCTAAACGACGAGCGTGATGAAATAACACCTAACAATTGTGGGACATACTATAACAACAATGGTATAAAATTACCTATCGGTCAGTTAGACTTTATCCCCGTTTTCTATAGCGATCAAGACGATTATGGAGACGTAAAGGACGATGGTCAAGCATTTGAAGAAAATGGTTATCTACGCTTCGAATACCATCGTAATAAGTATCCACTAAGATTTAACTACGACCCGACTAAGATTAAGGACGATAGTGAGTTTAATAGCAAAAACCAATTAGATACTTTTTATGAATTTCCACTAAAGGTTTTAAGTCCTGATTTGGTAGATTCAAATCTAGATAGGGAAGACAGAGAGTATTTCAAAGACAATCCTAAGAACTTCCTAGATAATCCGGAAAATTTACAAAAATTAGGCCTTACAGACCTAGTATTTACAGATACTGATGGCAAGTTAAAAGTTAAAAGACCAGACAATCTTTCAGACCAAATGGTCTTCAAGGGCTGGGCACTAGACCCTGCCGGCACAAAACTTATTTGGGAAAATCCTAAGGAAACAATGCCTACTCATCCAGTGCATCTATTTGCCAAGTGGGGCGAACCAGACTATAAATGGAAGGTAACATTTGATCCAGATGGCGGAAAACTAAAGCCAATTAAGGAAGAAGAGATAACTACAAGCCGCAAAAAAATAAAAGAAGGAGACATAGGCCAAGAAGAAGAAAATACCTATGCAAAGAAAGAAACTAACGAAGGCGACAAGCAAGTCTTTACAGTGGTTCAAAGACAAAAGCTTGTAGAACCAAGGATCAAGCCTACAAAGAAGGGCTACGACTTCATGGGCTGGGAAGTAATTCGCTACAAGAAAAACGAAAAAGGCGATTACACAGACAAAGTTGACAATTCATACCGTGAAAAATATAAAGTTCCAGAGCTATATACTTTTGGTAACGATGTAGTATCCCCACTATATCTAAAGGCAATTTGGGTGCCAAACCAAAGAGTTGACGTAAAAGTTTATCATCACTTTTTAGATAAAGATTGCAAAAAGGACGGAGAGCCTCTTCTAGAAATACTAGAAGACAAGAGAGTTGGCTACTATACAGCGACTACAGCTGATCAACAAGGAGAAAAGTGGCTGCTTGCACCTCATGATGAATTGATGGCTTCAGAAGACGAAGATATCAAGCAAAAATATGAAGAATATAATAAAATTTTTGGCTTCAATAACAGATACTTCCAAACTCAACGTATAGAGTCAGAAAAGATTAAAGACGAAGACAAGTCAACAGAAGCCAAAATTGCATACAAAGACAATCCTAACTACAAAGGCAATGAATTCCACTTCTTCTACAGACCATTCAGACAACGTGAATACACTGTCAACTATCTTGATGAAAAAGGCAAAGCAGAAGTTGAAAAATTCTTTACGGATTTGGAACTTATAGATACAAAGGATTTAAAAGATAATGAACTTCTAGAAGCAAATCAAGCAAACAAAGAAAAGTTTGAAGCTAAGAGAACAGATTTAGAAAAAATCTTTAAAAAATATCAAGTTATAGACTCAGAAAACGTTTCCAACGGTAATCGTCACTACGACGCAAGAAACTACAGAGCAATACCTGGCTGGAAATTAACAAGCGACCCACAACAACAACTATTCTTCGATGTAAATGAAGAAACAAACGAATTCCTTGGCATCAATGGCACAGGCTCAGATCAAATATTCTTCTATTATAAAGACGTAAGAGTAATTGAAATACCAACTCCACCAGAGGGACAAAAAATTCCTGATCCACCAGAAGGTTATGTAAGAGTAACATTTAAGGCAGATAAGGGCGGCTCATTTGGTAAAGATGCTAAGGGTAATGACATAAAAGAACTTAACTATGATGTAATCAAGGGACTTAAGTCAGACCTACTTCCTGTTCCAAAAGAACTAGGAACAAAGGTTGATGGAACTCCTAATGACAAAGAAAAAGACAAGTACTACATCACTCCAGACAATGGCAAGAAGTTTACTAAGTGGGACGATAAAGCGTTATTAAACAAAAACACAATTATTGATAATGATACAAAAGACTTCTATGTATTTACAGCTTACTTTGAATGGTCAGGCCTAAGTGCAAAAGGTCTAGTAAGAACAGAAGCCTACAAAGATCCTAATGGCACTTGGACAAATGACTTTGCTCCAACTATTGACCAATTAAAAGCACAATTAGTTTGGAAGGAAAAAGGCGACGTAAAACCGCTTCCAAAAGGAACTGTAATAAAATTATACGATGACAAAGGCAATGAATTAACAACAGATGAGCAAGTCTATGAACTAGTAAATGAACAAAACAAAGCCGATAAAGAAGAGCTTGTTCGTACAGTAAATGTCAAAGCTAAAGTTACTTTCCCAGACGGAAAAGATCCACAAGAGCTTGACATACCTATAACTATTTACAAAAACGTTTACGAAGCGCTTAACAAAAAAGGCGACAAACCACTATTCTTAAGTGAAGCTGAAGGAAAGAAAGCAGAAGAAGGGGGTTTGAAGGACGTAACAGGCGATTACGTAATGGTCACTATTGCTCCAACAGGCGATATGAAGTCAAAGGACAACAAGGTTTACTATGTAAATAAAAAAGCTTGGGTAGAAATTCCAGAGCTTAATGCTGATGGCGCAAGACCACTTATCAATTGGACAGCTGATAAGGATGCCCAAAATGAAAATGGCGTATTCGATTTTGCTAAGCGTCATAAATTTACTGAAGATACAGTTATCAGCCCAAGATTCTCAAAAACTACTGAGCTTGTAGTTCATGAATCATACAAAGAAGGCAAGAACTGGATTAACGACTTCATTGCTACAGATCTTAAAGAAGATAAACTTAAAGCAGCCGTTCAAGTGCAAAATGGTAGCACCACAGCTTTAGGTGATGGCGATAAAGTTACTATAGTAGATGACGCAGGCAAGGAATATGCAGATGCTGACGCATTAAAGGCTGCCCTATATGAAAAGCTACAAGAACATAACGACGGCAAAGTAAGCAGAATTGAAAATATAAAGGTAAAAGTAAAATTTGCGAATGGAAAAGAACAAACACTTGATATACCGGTTAAAGTTATCAAGAACATCTACGAAGCAAAGACAGAAGAAGGCAAGCCAGACTACGTGCCAGATAACTATGTAAAGGTCACTCTAGATCCAACTACTAAGGCGAAAGAGCCACAAAAGTACTTCTACTATGTAAATCCAGCTGCTGAGGTTAAAATACCGGGCAAAAACCCTGAAGGCATTAAAGAAGCATTTACAAGATGGACAATGAAGGCAGACAGCGCAGCTGCAGATGAAGCGGGAACAACTTATGAGCTAGAGAAAAGACATAAATTTGCAGAAGCAAGCACAATTACAGCACAATACGAAGAAGGAAAAGTAAAAATTGTCTATCTTGATGAAAATAACAAGGAAATCGATGTTAAGTACCATATAGATGGTGTTGAATATCCAGCAGAAAAGTTTGGTAAGCTTGATGCATTCGTTACGGAAAGTGACCTTGGCGACGCTAAAAAAGTGGCTCCACAATTCAAGGGCTACATCTTTACTAGTAGAGATCAAACAAAGTCTGAAAAATATAAGGATCCGGCAGATCCTAAGCTAGATACAATAAAGTATCATTACTTTAAGAAAGTAACAACAGATGACAAATCAGAATCACTTGCTCATTTCCCAGTTGTATTTGATGCTAATACAGGTGCATTTAAAGGTGGAAAAGCAAAAGTTACTGTCTATGTATACTGTAAAGGCAGTGGTGAGACTTATGAACCTGTAAGTTTTGAAGAAGTAAGAGAAGCAGTAGAAGAAAAATATGGCAAGCCAAGTAAGGCAGATGAAACTTTCATAGAATGGCAAGATAAAGATACAAATGGAACAAAAGTTGACGAAGCTTATGTAATAAAACTTAAAAACCCAAATAATTGGGATGATGCGGAAATTTTCTACGCTCAATATGGCAAGGCAAGTGCGTTTATCAAATACCTTGACCTAGATGGCAAGGCTATAGCTGATAAATTTAAATTCCTAACAGATGCGGAAGCACAAGGCTTAGATGAAGACGAAAAGAAAGCTGCCTTGAACAATAAATATCCTACAGAAAAGGGCGGCAAAGCTGATGAAGCCATTGACAAAGACGTTTATACAGCTACAACAGCACCGAAATTTATAGGATATAAATTCAACAGAATCGAATTAAATCCAAAAGACGGTAAATATGCCCTAGACAATAAGGCAACTATCAAGATTTACTATGAAAAAGATTCTGATGTCATTCCGGCAAAAGATGGAAGTGGCAATGCAAATGAAAAACCAGATGGATACGTAGAAGTAAAATTCGTACCAACTGATAATGCAACAGACAAAGCAGAAAAGATTTTCTATGTAAATCCTACAAAAGAAGTAACAATTCCAATTGCAAATCCAGAAGGCGCTCAATACTTTACATTCAAAGAATGGAAGATGGGAGCAAATGCTGATGGAGCAACTTATAATCCAAAAACACCAAAGAAGTTTACTGATGCTTTAACTGTAATCACAGCGACTTATGATAGCTCAAAAAATATCATTCCTTACGATCCAAGTAAAACAGATCCAATGACAAGACCAGATGGTTACGTAAGAGTGACTTTTGCGGCAGATAAAGGCTTAAGCTTAACAGAGCAAAAAGCATACTATGTAAAGAAAAATGCAGGCATAAAGCTTGAAACTATTAAGAAAGATATAACAAATTATGGCTATCCAACTTATACTAAAGAAATTGGATATGAGTTTACTAAGTGGGATCCAGCTGACGATACTGAAATAAAAGGTGCTGATATAGTAGTTACAGCCAAAGCGAATGTATTAAAAGATGTTGATACAGAAAAGCACCCTGACTATGTAAAGGTAACTTTTGTAGCAGGCGATAATGGTGTAATAAAAGACAGTAACGGCAATAAGATAGACGAAAAAGTTTACTATGTAAATCCAAATAAGTACGTAAGCTTATCAGCGCCTACACCAGAAGGCAAGACTGGCTATGACTTCGCTGCATGGAGCAGCGATCAAGTTACAGGCGACTTTAGTCTAGCAAACTATATAAATTACACTGAAGATACAGTTATAACTGCAAATTTCAACCAAAAGGACGCAGTATATCCAAAACTTAAAAACGATGGATCAGATAAGCCGGCTGGCTATGTAGAAGTTACTTTTAAAATTACAGGCAGGGGCGGCAATATTGCTGACGGCGAAATTAAAACTTACTATGTAGATCCAAATAGACAAGTTTCACTTAAGGCACCTAAGAGAGTTGCTGACACAAGCTACATCTTTGATGGATGGAGACTTGTAGATAATATTACTGCTGATAAAATTAATCCTGCTGAGCAAAAGCAATATAAAAATAATACAACTATCTACGGTAACTTCACTAAGCTTAAAGACATCATACCAGCAACAAATGATGATGGTACTCCAAACTTGCAACCAACAGACTATGTAGCAGTGATATTCCTCCAAGGCGAGCACGCTAAAAGCATGGAAGGAAATGCAATATTCTATGTCAATCCAGAAGCAGGCAAGACTATAGGAGAAATAACAACTAAGCCTATTATAACACCTGATACAGGTTGGAAATACAAAGGCTGGGACGAAGCTGATACGACAAAGATAACAGATTACATGTTCGTAGTTGCAAAATATGAAAAAATTGACGATGTAATTGAAAAAATAGACGAAAATACAGAAAAACCAAAGGGCTATGTAACAGTAACATTTAAGGCAGGAGACAATGGTACGCTTGTGGGCGGAGAAAAGACTTATTATGTAAATCCTAATAAGTACGTTCAATTAACAGCACCAACACCAGTAGCTGACGATGGGTTTGTATTCGGATCATGGAAGAGCGATGGTAAAGTATCTAGCTTGGATAACTATATCAAATATGAGAAAGATACAATAATCACAGCAAACTTTAACGTAGAAAACAATGTTAGACCTAAGACAGATGATACCATTACAAAGCCAGAAGGCTTTGTAACAGTTAACTTTGTAATTGATCCAGCTACAGGAGGAGCGATTGAAACAGGAGAAATTATAACTTACTTTGTAAAGAAGGGTGAAGCAGTAACAATTAAACCACCAAAGACAGAAGCTCAAACAGGCTATGAATTTGATAAATGGGACAAAGACACTACAACTCCAACCGCCTATAATGATGAAGAAACAACTGTTAAAGGTAAGTTCAAAAAGCTAGATGATGTAATTAAGTCTAAAGACGGTAGCAAAATTAACGACAAGCCTGAAGGTTACGTTACAGTTCGCTTCCTAAGAGGAGAGCATGGCTATCTAGATGGACAAACAACATTCTATGTCAATCCAAAGGCAGGTAAGAAGATAGAAGATCTTAAACCTGGAGATATAACTATAGTTCCAGAAAAAACATATAAATTCAGTCAATGGGATACTCCATTGAATAAAGCTATAACTGGAACAAGTGATATAGATGTAACAGCAAAATACACACAACTACCAAATATAATCAAGGCAGGATCTACAGATACAGCCCCAGCAGGCTATGTAGTAATTATCTTTGAAACAGATGGTAGGGGTACAATAACAGGCAATCCAGCATACGAGAAAACTCCACCAGCAAAGAATGAAAGCGAAATAGTTTACTTTGTAAATCCTGATAAGGGCGTTAAACTTGCAGACGCAAACGCAACAGCAAGTCAAACACTATTACCTGTACCAAGCACTACTCCAAATGATCCTAATAAATATATCTTCGACCAATGGCGTACAAAGATCGACGAGGAAAATGAAATTACAAGAGGTAGGGTTCATATAGCGATGTTTAAGCCTAAGGAAGTTAAATTAACTTACGATAAAAACGGAGCCGATGTAACAGGAACAGTACCTCCAGTATTGACAGTTGATTATGATACAGATGTTAGACTTGCAGGCAAGGGCGATCTTGCTAAGAAAGACGCAAAATTCCTTGGATGGGAGATTGGCGATAAAACTTATCAAGCTGGCGATTTAATTAAATTAAAAGAAGATACTACAGCCATCGCTAAATGGGAAAATGATAAGAATATCATCTCATATGATCCAAGTGATCCTAATCCAATGCCAAGACCAGATGATACTTATGTAAGAATAACATTTGCGACTGAGGATGGATTAAGTTTAACAGCACAAAAAGCATACTATGTAAAGAAAAATGCAGGTATAAAGCTTGGCAATGCTGATCTTGTAAAACCAGGATATAAAGAAGGAACTGGATATAAGTTTGATAAGTGGGATAAAGAAGATACACTTGAAATTAAAGAGTCTGATATAACAGTAACTGCAAAAGCTACTAAGCTTGATACAGTTGTTCCAGAAAAAGATACTAATGGAACTCCTAATACTAAGCCGGAAGGCTACAAGGAAGTAGTATTTGTAGTTAAAGTTGAAGATAGAAATAAGGGTTCAATCGATGGCGTTGCAAAATTCTATGTAAATCCTACAGAATATGTGACAATTAACCCACCAGCTACAAAGGCTAATACAGGTTTTGAATTTGGCGCTTGGGATTACGATACTACTAGACCTACAGTTTATGATAAAGATAGAACAATTGAAGGAAGCTTTAACGACTTGGAAGCTGTAATTCCAAATAAAAAGCCAGATGGAACAGAAAACAAAAAACCAGAAGGATATAAGACAGTTACCTTTGTAATAGATCCGGCAACAGGCGGAAAGATAGCTGATAAAGAAGTTACAGTTTACTATGTAAATCCAGCTAAAGAAGTAACTGTTCCTCAACCAAAGACAGTAGCAGATACAGGCTACGAATTTGAAAAATGGGATCAAGATACTGTTAATACAGCTAAGAAGTATGCTGGTGACACAATAGTTAAAGGAAACTTCAAGAAGATTGACGACATTATCCCATCAATTGATAACACTGGAAAGTCAAATGCAAAACCAGAAGGCTACATTACAGTGACATTTGACAAGGGTGAACATGGTCAATTACGTGGACAGTTAGTTTACTATGTAAATCCAAAAGCAAATACAACTATAACTATTGCTGATTTAAGAAAACCAAAAGTTACAGCAGAAACAGGTTGGAAGCAAAAAGCTGGTGCAGATGCTTGGGACAAAGCTGATACAACACCAATAACAGGAGCAGAAGATATTGTAGTAACAGCCCAATATGATGATATTGACGATGTTGTTCCTAAGGATAAGCTTACAGGCGGAGAAAACGAAAAACCAGATGACTATATCACAGTTACTTTCTCTACAGAAACAAATGGTAAGATAAAGGGCACAACTGATACAACAAAAGTTGTTTATGTAAATCCTAATAAGGCAGTTGCATTAAAGGGCTTTGACCCAGATGTTACACCAAATACAGGATATGACTTTGCTGACTGGGATACACAAATTGCTAAGAAGATTCAATACAGTGACGGAGATACAATTAAGGCTCTTTATAATGAAAAAGATGATGTAATCCCTCAAGAAAAAACAGACAGCTCAGACAAACCAGCAGGTTATTTAACAGTAACATTTGACAAGGGAGATCATGGAACATTAAGCGGCAAAACTGTTTACTATGTAAAACCAAATAAAGAAGTAACAGTACCTGCTCCAGATGTTAAGCCAAGCGTTGGATATGAATTTGAGAAATGGGACAAAGCACTAACTCAAACATTTGCTGAAGACACAAAGATTACAGCAGGCTATAAAACACTAGGAGATATCATTCCTCAAAAGAAGACTGATGGTTCAGATAAACCAGATGGATACCATATAGTAACATTTAAGCCAGATGCTAATGGAACTTTATCAGGAAATACAGTTTACTATGTAAAACCTAATAAGCCTATAGACCTAACAGACACAGCAAAAGCTATTACTAAGAATCCGAACTTAGGATATACAGAAAAAGATGGCACATGGACACCAGAAATTACAAATAAGACTTATACTGAAAATGCTGAATATACATTTAAATTCAAAGCATTAGATGATGTTATACCAAAAACAAAAGATAATGAATCAGAAAAACCTAAGGGCTATGTAACTGTAAAACTTATTCCAACAAATAAAGCGACTGATCCGAAAGAAAAAGTTTACTATGTAAATCCAAAAGAAGAAGTTACTATCACAAATAAACCTGAAGGAAAAGAAATGAATATAAATGGAAATATATCTTCCTTCACATTTATAGGCTGGACAGTTATTAAAGGCACTGTAAGATCTTGGCCTGACGAATATATAAAAGACACATTTACACAAGATACAGATATCATTGCTAAATATGAGTTTAAGTGGATCAATATAATTCAAGAACCATTGCCAAAGGAAAATGCTGTTACAGCAAAGGGCGATTTACCAAATCCTGAGGACTTAATTAAGAATAAATTTGACAAGGATGACCCTAAAAATCCTAATAATCTACCTGATGGAACAAAAATAACTTATGAGGAAGAACCTAATGTTGACAACACAGGTAATGTAACTGCAAAAGTTAAGGTTAAGTACCCAGGCGGAGCAGATACTATAGTAGAAGTACCTCTTACAGTAGTTGACCACGTTGTTGAGCAATTTGGTAAAGACAAGCCACTTGTACCAGATAATTATGTAAAAGTTACAGTTGACACAACAGTTACAGCTACGGATAACACTTACTTTGTGAAGACTTTCTGGGTAAAACCAAATATAGATGTTTGGATACCTGTTAATATTCCAACTGGAAAAGAAGAACTTATTGATGGAATAATGAAAACAAATAATTTCATCAATTGGGCTTCAGATGATAATGGAAAAATGTATACAACAAATATTACTGATGAATTTACAAAAGATGAAACAAATATTACTGCAACTTATGAGTTCAATAAAAACATTGAGCCTAAAGGAAAAGAAAATCTTTGGTTCCCACTAAAGTCAAATCCAGGACCAAAGGAATTCATAGAGAATATTTATGATGACAGTGACCCTAATAATCCAGACAATCTTCCACCAGGAACAATATTTGAATTTAAACCTGGTACTGAACCAAATACAAGTAGTCCAGAACAAAGAAAAACTACGATAGTAGTAACTTATCCAAACGGAGAAGTAAAACCTATCGAAGTTCCTTACAAGGTTACAGGAGATGTAGTTGAACAAGAACATGGACGCGAAAAACCAACTGTTCCAGATAACTTTGTCTTAGTAATTGTTAAGAAGACAGATAAGGCTAAGCTTGATGTAAATGAATATGAAGAACAAAAATTCTGGGTTAATCCAAAAGTAGAAGTTACTATACCAGTTAATAAACCAAAAGGAATAAAGGATACTACAGATAACAGAACTTGGATCTTTGATTACTGGAAAGTTGATGCTGCTGATGGAGCTGAGTATAGAACTGAGATTAGAGATCAATTTACAAAAGAGACAACTATATTTGCAAATTACAGAAAAGACGATGTTCCTACACCAGATGCGGACTATGTAGTAACAGATGTAGGTGTGCTCCCAAGACCAGAAGATTACGAAAAGTATATTACTGGACCACAAAAAATAATAAGCACAACTATAAAAGAAGAGCCAGATGTATCTAAACCAGGACGTACTGAAGCGCTAATCGAAGTAGTATATGAAGACGGAACAAAAACTAAGGTATATGTAAAGGTTTATGTACAAGAAAGACAAGATAGACAATATCCAGAAATTATCTATAGAGATAGAATCGTGGAAAAAGAAAAGATCGTTGAAAAGATTGTTAAGATCAAAGACAACGAAAGACTTAAGGAACTAAGATATATGCAAGGCTACAATGGCAAGTTTAGACCATATGACGGACTAAGAAGGTCTGAAGCTGCTCAAATCTTAGCAAACGCACTTAAGGCTGACGGCTACGAATATGATCCATTCTACCCTATAAGCTACACAGACATTGGCGACACTTGGTACACAGAAGCTGTTAGAATAGTTTCGCAAGCGGGAGTTTTCCAAGGCTATAACGATGGTACTTTCAAACCAGAAGGTAAGATCACTAGAGCTGAATGGGTGGCAACGCTTAGAAGGTTCCAAGACCTAAAGAAAGTTAGTGGCAACGACATGGGCTTAAGCATGGGTCACTGGGCTACTGAAGAGATAGAAGCAGCATACCAAGCTGGCTGGCTAGATGTATACACATCGGGCATAGCATACTTTGATGCGAACGCTCCTATCACTAGACAAGAGGTAGCAGCTGTATCTAACAAGGCTTTCGACAGAGTTCTTGACAAGGCTTATCTAAATAGAAATGTTAACAACATGATACATTACAAAGACATCAATCCAAGCATGCCTCTATATGAAGACATCTTATGTGCAAGTAACACATTATTGACAGATGGAAGATATTATAAGGCCAATGCTATAGACAATGACACTTTAACATACAACATTATTACGGATGATCTGTTAATTTATCAAAAGAAGTTTCAGTTCTTTACTGAAAGATAAGCTTAAACAATAGAATAATATTTATACAAAGGGTGCGTATCAAGTGATATGCACTCTTTTTTCTTTTGCGTTAATATTGCGCCTAAGGATTGTTAATTTCATACACCAAGAGAACGAGTGAAACGAAGTTCGATTGACTATGTATGATTTATTCCAGAGATCACAAAGGTGTCGAGTAAAACGAAGACAGCTTTGATTGATCTTACGGATCGCTCGCTTCCTTCCTCAACGTACCAGTTAGTACGATGTCGGTCGGTCGCTCGCTATGCTTCGCCTTATCCATCAATTCTTCTAGCGAAATAGTAAAGGATATAAGCTTAAACAATAGAATAATAATTATACAAAGAGTGCGTATCAAGTGATATGCACTCTTTTTTCTTTTGTGCTTCGCCATTGACATAGTATATACATAAGGTCAATGCTATAGATATAATTTATAAACGTTTTTCACAAAACACAAATATTTTTCACCCTCTCGCCATTGACAAAGTTTATACTAAAGGCTATTATTATAGATATATTTTATAAATCTTTGTGATAAGAAATATTTTTTTACAAAAGCTATTGACAAAGTGGAGTTAGCAGTGTATAATAGATTCGTTAGCGTGGGCTAATATACATATTGTCGAAAAGGGGTGAGGACGATGCCTTTAATCATGGCTAGTGAAAACAAAGACTACATCATTAATAAAATCAGAGGAAGTGAAGAGGTTTTGACGAGGCTAAAGAACTTAGGCTTTGTTCCTGACGCGCCTTTAACTGTCTTGCAAAAGACTGACAGTGGAATTATTGTAAAACTTTTTGAGTCAAGGCTTGCTATTGACATGAAGCTTGGCTCGAAGATTGATGTTAGAGAGGCGTAGTATGAAAACTATAGTTGACTTAAAAATTGGTGAGAAGGGCGTAGTCAAAAAGCTTCACGGCACATCGGCTGTTAAGAGACACATCATGGATATGGGCATCACTAAGGGTACTGAACTTACCCTTGTTAAAGTTGCGCCATTAGGTGATCCTATGGAGCTTGAAGTGCGTGGATACGAGCTATCTATTAGAGCTAGTGAAGCAAAAGACATAGAGATAGAGTAATTATTTTTCACTTAGAAGCCTTGCCTAGACAAATTAACTTAGGCTAATTAATTTATTAACGGAGGTATTATTTTGAGAATTGCATTAGTTGGTAATCCTAACTGTGGCAAAACTACAATGTTTAACGACCTAACTGGCGCTTATCAATACGTTGGTAACTGGCCTGGGGTAACCGTTGAGAAGAAAACCGGTAAATTATTAAAACATAAAGACATAGAAGTAGTCGACCTTCCAGGTATTTATTCATTATCCCCATATACTTTGGAAGAGGTCATTACTAGAGATTATATCAAGGACGAGGCGCCTGACGTTATCATCAACATAGTTGACGCGACTAACCTTGAAAGAAATCTGTACTTAACAAGCCAAGTTTTGGAGATGAACGTTCCAACTGTCATCGCCCTTAATATGATGGATATGATTGAAAAGGGCGGCACAAAAATCGATGTAAAAGCGCTTGAAGATAAGCTTGGTGTTGATGTAGTGCCAACTGCTGCTGTTAGGGGCAAGGGTCTTAATGATCTTATCTCTAAGGCAATAGAGATCGGCCACTTAAAAAAGCTTCCTATGAAAGAGCTTTTTGCAGATGATGTCGAAGAAGCTCTTAAGGGAATAGCTGAGGCTACAGGTCTTGACTATGATAGTGAGAGATACACTATAATCAAGATATTTGAACGCGATGAAAAACTTATCAAGAAGATAAATCTTTCAAGCGATTTACTTAATAAAGTTGAAGAGATTATCAAAGCTTGTGAAGAAAAAGAAGATGATGACAGTGAGTCCATCATCACAAGTGAAAGATATATAAATATTCAAAAGGATATTAAGGGCATTGTCAAAAAGCCGAGCGAAAAGAAACTTAGCTTGTCTGACAAGATTGACAAAGTCGTTACCAATAGATTTTTAGCGATCCCTATATTCTTAGCTATCATGTGGTTTATATACTATGTGTCAATATCAACGCTTGGCGACTATTGCATAGGCTTTATTGAAAATACTTTTGAAAAGATTGGCGAGTTCCTAACTACAAAGCTTCCTGAAATAGGCGCATCTGAAGTAGTTACATCGCTCGTAAATGACGGTATCGTTCAACCTATAGGCTCGATATTTACATTTGTTCCGCAACTAATGCTACTTTTCTTCTTCCTTTCACTTTTAGAAGATTCGGGCTATATGGCGAGAGTTGCCTTCATCATGGACAAGCTATTCAGAAAGTTTGGTCTATCTGGTAAGAGCTTCATCCCTATGCTTATAGGTACGGGCTGCTCTATCCCAGGCGTTATGGCGACTAGAACTATTGAGTCAGACGCGGACAGACGTATGACAATACTTTTAACACCATTTATACCATGCGGAGCGAAACTACCTATATTTGCCATGTTTATCACTTTGATATTCAATGGTGCCCCTTGGATCGCTCCGATGATATACCTTATTTCTATAGTCGTTGTAATTATAGCGGGTATTATCTTAAAGCGTACGAATAGATTTAAAGGCGATCCTGCTCCTTTCGTTATGGAGCTGCCACCATATAGAATACCAACATTTAAGAACGTTGTTATACACATGTGGGAAAAGGGCAAGAGCTTTATCATCAAGGCGGGAACTGTTATCTTACTTGCTTGCCTAACACTTTGGTTCTTACAAAGCTTTAACTTTAAACTTGAGTTCTTGGGCGATGCGATTGAAGAGTCGATGCTTGCTAAGATTGGCGGCGTACTAAGATACATCTTCGTTCCACTAGGTTTTGGCGACTCATGGGCGCCAGCTGTTGCTTCAATCACTGGACTTGTTGCGAAGGAAGTAGTTGTTGCTACATTTGCGACAGTTGGATCAAAGGTGCCTATCTACTTCAGCTACGTTAGTGCTTTTGCATTCATTATATTTACAATGTTTGCAGCCCCTTGTTTTGCAGCTATCGGAGCTATGAAAAGAGAGCTTGGTAACGCTAAGGACACTTTATTCACTGTAGGCTTCCAAACTGGACTTGCCTATGTCTTAGCCCTAATCGTTAACCAAGTAGGAAATTTAATTTTCAAAGGCACAAAATTTACAGAAAAGATCTTACTTGATTACGCAAGTGCTGAAGAAGCCTCAGAAGCAGTTGACGTAAAAGGCAATCTAATTCTGTATGTGCTAGCAGGCCTAGTCGTTGTAGCTATTGTAGGCGCTTTATACGCAAGATTTAAGCAAAGACAAAAATACAAGAAGGTGGTTTAATGAGCCCAACAGATATAATTATAGTAGCCGCAGTTTTGATTATAGTTTTCTTCTGTATAAAGAAGGTCAGAAGCTCAGTCAAGGAAGGCGGATGCGTAGGTTGCCCTCATTGCGGCGATTGCGCAAAGAATAATGAAGAACTACAAAAAGGCTACGAAGAGTGGCTTAAGAAGAAAAACGAAAAAGCTTAATTAAATTTATATGAAGTGCCGGTTTGCGCCGGCTTTCTTCATAGCAATAACTTTGTTATTCGGCTGTATATTAAATAAATAATTTGAAAGAGGGAAATACAATGAAACAAGAAGTATTAGACGCATTGAATGAACAAATTAACTATGAGTTATACTCTGGTTATATCTATCTAAACCTTTCCATCGCTATGGAGAGAGAAAACTACAAAGGCTACGCTAGGTGGCTTGCTAATCATTACAAAGAAGAATTAGCTCATGCCGATCAATTCATCGAATTTATCCAAAAGCGTGACGCTAAGCCTGAGCTTAAAACTATTGAAATGAAAGCTCTTGAAGTTAAGGAACCTCTAGAAGTAGCAAAGATTATCTTAGATCATGAAAAGAAAGTAACTGAAAGAATTTACAAGATTCATGACGTAGCTAAGAAGAACGATGACTACGCAACTGAGATCTTTATGCATCAATTTATCAATGAACAAATCGAAGAAGAAGAGCTTGCTCTTGACATCGTTGACAACTTCACACTTGCTGATGGCAACATCGCAGCAAAGATTACTATAGACAGAGAATTAGGATCTAAATAGTTTAATTTATACGGCTGGATATATAGGGAAAGATTCTGTCTTTCCCTTTTAATATACTTGCAAAAATATTTTTAAAGAGTTATAATTATTACGAGAGATGAAATAATTTATATATAAAGGAGGACAATATGCAAAAATCAATTACAAAAGATGTCCTTGCTAAGTTCAAAAAGTCATATGACGAGAACTTTAACAAGGCAGCACAAAATATGATCGCATCTGCTGGCATCATGGACGCTTCCATAAATTATGCGAAGCTTACAAAAAACCCAGATGTATTCAAGAAAACTATCAATATAGGTAAGATGACAAACCAAAGACAATCCGGTAGATGCTGGATGTTTGCCGGCCTTAATGTTATCAGAGTCAATATGATGAAGAAGTTTAAGCTAGGCGACATGGAGTTTTCACACAAGTACCTATACTTCTTTGACAAGCTTGAAAGGGCTAATCAATACCTTGAAGATGTTATCGCACTTAAGGATAAAGACCTTGATGATAGGTTAAATAGAGGCGTTATCTTCTACGCTGCTGATGACGGAGCTTGGTGGACAACATTCTCAAGACTAATCAGCAAATATGGTATAGTCCCTGAATACGTTTATCCAGACACAGCTGACGTGAAAAAGACTGATAACCTTATTTTCGTTTTAGACAAGAGACTAAAGATTGCTGCTAAAGACATTAGAAATGCAAAAACTGATGCAGAAATCGAAGAGATCAAAGATAAGGCACTTAAAGACGTTTACAAAATCACAGCCATTGCCCTAGGTGTGCCTCCAAAGAGATTCGATTTGATTATGAAAAACAAAGACGACGAACTTATTGAGAGAAGAAACATCACAGCCATTGACTTTTACAGAGAATTTATGGCAGACGATATAAGTGAATACGTTGAACTAGGCAACTATCCAGGCAAGGGCAAGGAAGAAAATAAAGTTTATGAAAGAGACTTTATTCAACAAAGAATTGGCGGTTCACTAAAATATTTAAACGTTTCAATGCAAAGAATGAAGGACATAGTGGTAGCTATGCTTGATGACGACGAAGTTCTATGGTTTGGCTGCGACGTTGGTAAGGACTCCTTCGTATCGCGTGATGGCGATGGAACTGGCCACCTTGTATACAATTTACTTGATAGAGACAGTTTATTCGACATAGATACAAAGCAAACTAAGGTTGAACGCATGGAAACTTGCGAGTCAAACACTACTCACGCCATGGTCCTAGTTGGCTACGACAGGACTGATGAAGGACTTAAGTTCAAGGTCGAAAACTCTTGGGGCGAAAAGGCCGGCATCAGAGGCTACCTAGTTATGGACGAGGCTTGGTTTGATAACTATGCTTTCGAAATCATTCCGAAGAAGAAATACCTAAACGCAGAAGAGCTTGCAGCCCTTGATGAAGAGCCTATCAAGCTTATGCCATGGGAATCGTAGGAGGTAGAAGATGAGACAATTAAGCACAGATAAATTAAATGAATTAGAAAAAGAATTTTTAGCTGACAAGAAGAATATCGTTGCCATGAACGCTGCAGTTCAAAGCGGTATCAGAAAAGTTGCGACAGATGTAAACAAGATCAAGGCAAATCCATATAAGTTTAACATCGATATTGACAATGGTTGCGTATGTAACCAAAAGGCATCAGGCAGATGCTGGATGTTTGCTTCACTAAACTTTATGAGAAATGTCATAATTAAAAAATATAACTTAGAAAATTTTGAACTATCGCAAAGCTATCCATTCTTCTTTGATAAATTAGAAAGAAGTAATTACTATTTCGAAACAGTTATAGAAAAGGCAGATGAACCGATAGAAGATAGAGTAATGCAATACCTTATGGGCGACCCACTATGTGACGGCGGCCAATGGGATATGTTTGTAAACATCGTTAATAAATATGGTCTTGTGCCAAAATACGTTTATCCAGAAACAGTCGCTTCATCAAACACAAGAGAGCTAAATAAGTACCTTTCAAAGATACTTAGAAAGAACACAGTTACTTTAAGAGAAGCAGTTAAAGAAGGCAAGAGCAAAGCAGAAGTAAACGCACTTAAAGAAGCGGCTCTACAAGACGTATTTAACGTACTAACTGCAACACTTGGCGAGCTTCCAGAAAGCTTCGACTTCATTGCACATGACAAAGACCATAAACTTATCGAAGAAAAGAATTTAACTCCTCAAAGCTTTTTCAAGAAATATGTCGGCTTAAACCTAGATGACTTCGTTTCAATCATAAACGCGCCAACAAAGGATAAGCCATTCAACAAGACATTCACAATCAAGTACCTTGGCAATATCGTTGAAGGCAGAGAAGTTAAGCACTTAAATCTAAAAATCGAAGACCTAAAGAGAGCCATCGTTAAGCAATTGCAAGACGGCATGCCAGTTTGGTTCGGCTGTGATGTAGGCAAAGACATGTTCACAGGCGATAAGGATGACAAGAGAGCAACACTTGCCAAAGACGTTATCGATTACGAAACATTATTTGATATGGATTTAGAAATCTCTAAGGAAGATGGCCTTGATTATGGCTACTCACTAATGACACACGCCATGACATTTACAGGCGTTGAAATGGACGGCACTAAGCCAGTCAGATTCAAAGTTGAAAACTCATGGGGCGATGAATTTGGCTACAAAGGTCACTTTGTTATGAGTGACGAATGGTTCGATAGTTTTGTTTATCAAGCAGTGGTTGATAAGAAGTACTTGACTAAGAAAGAACAAGAAGATTATAAGAAGGCACCGGTTGTACTAAAACCGTGGGATCCGATGGGTTCACTAGCTTAAAAAAAGAAGGCATTGGCCTTCTTTTTTTATGCTAGGATAGGATTTTGCGTTCGTGCGAAGCACCAAGGTTGTTAAGTCCATGCACCAAGAGAACGAGTGAAATGAAGTTCGATTGGCTATGCATGCCTTATGCCAGAGTTTACAAAGAGACGGAACGTAGTGAACGTCGATTTGATTAAACTTACGGCCAGGACCCATCCAAAACGAAGTTTTGATGATGGATGAGGTTCTTCTTTATCTAAAAATTTAGTACAGCGACTATTCGTTGATACAATACAAATTTTAATAAAAATACCATTAGAGAGCAAATTAATTTTTGCTCTCTTTTTTGCACAAACTCTGCATGGCGGCGGATTATTTCGTCCCATCCATCCTAGCGTAAAGGTTCTCGTCCATATTGGACGAGGTTCTTCTTTGCTCTGCAAACTCTGTTTGGCATATCTAATTTTATATAATTTCAATCTCTATAGTTTGCGTGGATATCTATCAGCATATTTGACAAAATCCGACTATTATAGTATACTATAGCTAATATTAAAAGGAAAGGTGGGAAAATTGTGAAGTTATTTCTTCAAGTGTCTCCATTGGCAACTGCCAAGGCACAATGCGTTTGCAGTCAATTTTTGATTGTCTAAAAAAATTAAACATTTTGAAAGGAGAAATAATGGAAACAATAGTATCAGCTTTATTAGTTTTTGTCTCTACATCAATTGACTACTTAGTTGTTTTGACTATTTTATTCGCCAGTCAAGGCAAGAAAGGTTTGAAATCAATTTATGCAGGACAGTATTTAGGTACAGGACTGCTTGTTCTGGTTAGTCTAATTGCCGCTTACTTTTTAAATTTTATTCCACAAGATTGGATTATCGGACTCCTTGGTCTAATTCCACTAGGTCTTGGTATAAGAGCAATTTTTGTGGATGAAGATATTGATGAAGAAGATATCGAGGGAAAAATTACCAGAGATGGATCAAAAATCTTAGCATTTACAAGCTTAACAGTGGCAATGGGTGGAGATAATTTAGGAATTTATATTCCCTATTTTACAGGAAAGAGTTTGATTGAGATTAGTATAAGTTTAGTAATATTTGCGTTAGGAATTTTAGTTCTATGCAAATTATCTCAAAGACTCGCCTCAATTTCTGCTATCGGAGAAACTGTAGAAAAGTACGAAAAAATAATTGTACCAGTCGTGTTTATTGGGCTCGGTCTCTATATATTGATTGAAAATGGAACGATTAATTATCTCATTTCCCTAATCACAAGTTAATAGTTATTTTTATATTTCAGACCTATTAAAGGAAATCTTTAGTAGGTCTTTTCAGGCCAGTGCGAAGCACTAAGGTTGTTAAGTCCATGCACCAAGAGAACGAGTGAAATGAAGTTCGATTGGCTATGCATGCCTTATGCCAGAGTTTACAAAGAGACGGAACGTAGTGAACGTCGATTTGATTAAACTTACGGCCAGGACCCATCCAAAACGAAGTTTTGATGATGGATGAGGTTCTTCTTTATCTAAAAATTTAGTTTGGTGATGGCTCATTGACACGATAAAAATTTTAATAAAATATCATTAGAGAGCAAATTGAGTTTTGCTCTCTTTTTTGCATCTTAACACATACAAACTTATATATTATGGGTATAAGGATTATATCTAAGAATGATAAAGTCAGTTGCTAGGGAGGATATATGATAGATATTTTGAAAAAATCGTCTCTATTTAAAGGCATGAAGAGTGAAGATATTGAAGATTATCTAAACTTCGCAAAGGCAAGGGTGAAAAATTTTAAGCGTGGAGAGAGTGTATTCATTGCTGGTGATTATGCAAAGGAGCTTTATATCTTGCTATCTGGCGAGATTGCTGTTGAGAACATCACTCAGAGCGGTAAAAAAACTATAGTCAATGTCTTTGATAAGCCTGGCACTGTATTTGCTGAGGTGTATCTTTTTGTAGATGAACCTTTGCATCACTATGCTAGCGCTACTAAAGACACTTCGCTTCTTACTATAAAGAAAGATTTTATTGTAAATCAAGAAGATAATTATAAGATGATAATAAATAATATCATTAGCATACTTGCAAACAAAGCCTACTACCTAAACAAGAAGCTTATGATATGCACGGCTAAGTCTATTCGTAACAAGATTATCAATTACCTTCTAATTAATGACGAGGGAGACTTTATTAAGATGCCATTTACAAAGACTGCTTTTGCAGAATTTTTAAGTGTACCGAGACCGTCTCTATCAAGAGAGTTGTCGCAGATGAAGGCTGAGGGGCTTATCGAAGAAAGGGATAATAAAATATATTTTTCTAGAACAAAGCTAGAAGACCTATTATAGAAAAAAACCATTGAACAGAGTTTATCTGAACAATGGTTTTCTTTTTGTTAAATATTCTTATGCGAAGAACTTTGCTAGATCTTCATCAACACTTGAGTTTGGAGCTATGCCAAATTTTTCTACTACTATATTAACTACATTGCCTGTTAAGAAAGCTGGTAGTGTTGGTCCAAGGTGTATATTCTTTACTCCAAGTGAAAGCAGTGCAAGTAAGACTATGACAGCTTTTTGCTCGTACCATGCGATATTGTAGATTATAGGCAAGTCATTGATATCATCAAGGCCAAAGGCGTCCTTAAGCGCTAGTGCTATCATTGCTAAGCTGTAAGAGTCGTTACATTGACCTGCATCCAATACTCTTGGTATACCTGCTATGTCTCCAAGATTAAGCTTGTTGTAGCGGTATTTTGCGCAGCCAGCAGTTAGTATTACAGTATCCTTTGGAAGCTTTTCTGCAAATTCTGTGTAGTAGCTTCTTCCTTTTTGCCTTCCATCGCAGCCGCCCATGACAACAAATCTTTTGATTGCTCCTGATTTAACTGCATCTACAACTTTGTCTTTAAGTGCAAGAACTTGATTGTGTGCAAAGCCACCTACTAGCTCGCCTTCTTCGATTTGAACAGGCGCCTTGCATTTTTTAGCGTGCTCAATAATTTCTGTAAAGTCCTTGTGACCGTTCTCGTCAGCTACGATGTGTTTACATCCTGGGAAGCCAGCGGCTCCTGTTGTGTATATCCTATCTATATAATCAGTTTTTGGTGGCACTATGCAGTTAGTAGTAAATAGGACTGGTCCGTTAAACTTTTCAAACTCTTCTTTTTGCATCCACCAGCTATTGCCATAATTACCTATGAAGTGCTTGTACTTTTTAAACTTCGGATAGTAGTGCGCAGGTAGCATCTCGGAGTGAGTGTAAACATCAACAGCGCTTCCTTCAGTTTGCTCTAAAAGCATCTCAATATCCTTTAAGTCGTGGCCGGATATAAGTATACCAGGCTTATCACTAACGCCGATATTAACCTTTGTAATTTCTGGGTTGCCGTAAGTTTCAGTGTTTGCCTTATCAAGCAGAGCCATGGCCTTAACGCCGTATTCACCAGTTTTTAATACTGTTTCATATAGCTCGTCAATTGGAATTTCTATATTTATGAATTTTGCAAGTGTTTCTTGAATAAAGATATCAATACTTTCATCGTCATAGTTAAGTGTGTTGGCATGCTTCATATATGCACTCATACCCTTGATGCCGTATGTTGCTAGCTCCTTAAGTGATCTTTGATCTTCATCTTTAGTTACTAAAACACCGACTATTTCAGCCAAAGCCATAAGCTTATCTTTGTCCTTGTCAGAATAAAGACTTAGCTTGCGTAGTTTAGATTTATCATTTAATTTAGCTAGTAGCTCATCCTTAGCTTCTATAGTTTTTATAACTTGATCTAGTATCATGTCTAAATCAAAATTTGCATTGGTAATGGTGATGAACATGTTGTAAGTAACCATGTGATTGTACTTTTTATCTATAGTGTAGTTTTCACCTCTAAGATTATTTAAAACATCACACAGTAATTTAGTAGTATAAACTAGTAGGTCTTGCGCGCTGGCAACATCCGCCTTTTTACCGCAGACACCAGCCTTAGTGCAGCCTTTGTTGTTTAAAGTTTCTTGACATTGGTAACAAAACATAATTTTCCTCCTTTAATTTTTCATTTTCTATCTTCTATCTTGTCTATATTTTATACTTAAGGGAGTCTTCTTGCTGTAACATATCTTACACTATAAAAAATTTTTATAATAATTCTTATAAAATATTAAGATCTTTTTGTGAGATATTGATAAGATCTTTATTTCTTTTTGAAACGGATTTCGCAGAGCAAACGTATGCATGGGACGAAGTGGACTGACGAAGCAAGCTTGGCCGTAAGTTTATGCAAATCGACGTTCGCTAACGCTCCGTCTCTTTGTAAACTCTGGCATAAGACATGCATAGCCAATCGAACATCGCTAACGCTCGTTCTCTTGGTGCATGGATTTAACCGTACAAATGTACTTGAGCATTGCACATCGAAAAGTGTTTTCCTTCGCTTGCTGGTCTACGAAAACTGATAATTTCTAAGCTTGTTCACCTGTGAGCCCATATTCGTTCGCTTCGCTCAACTAGATGGATTCAACGGCCGTCACTGCGCCAAATTTGCATTAAATCAAGCCCTTTTGCTAGTTTCGCATTATTTTGTCGCTGCGGAGTGCGATTGCACACCTCACTCCAAAAAATTCTGTACAACGCAAAATCATCCTGATTTTTTTGCAAATTACGAAATTAAAACAGTTTTTTCCGAATGCTACGCTCGTGAAAATCACTTTTCTCACTATTAGTTCCAGGCGCCCTTTGAATGCGAAATTATTGACAATTAGAGGGCTTTGTGATAATATTATTATGAGGTGTAATATGCTATTCATCGATCAACTAGACCGTATAACAAGTGAATATCCTGACAAAGTAGCCATCGTTGACAAGGAGAAGTCCATCACATTCAGTGAGCTTCGCGCGAGGGCTATGAGTCTTGCAAGTGAGATACATAAAATTCATCCACAGACGAAGCGTCCCATCATGGTTGAGACTGACAGGCTACTTGAGACTATAATCTCTTTCTTCGCTGTTCTTTACAGCGGCAACTTTTACGTGCCCATCGATGCGGCCATGCCTCATGAGAGGATTGAAACTATCAAAAAGCGTCTTGAGAGCACTTTAGGCATTTATCATACGAAGAATATTTTTGAAGATTATGCTCTTCAATATGACTATAACCATGATTATGGCTGTGAAGAGGCGGCTCTTGAAGGGATCAGAGCAAAGATGATAGACGCAGATCCTGTTTATGTTTTATTTACATCAGGCACGACTGGTGAGCCAAAGGGCGTTGTTATCAGCAATTTCATGCTCGTGGACTTACAAGATTGGCTTTACAAAACGCTTAAGATAAACGAAAACGATAGGCTTGCAAATCAAACGCCGCTCTTCTTTGATGCGTCGCTTAAGGAGCTTTGCCTATTTACCAAGACTGGAGCGACTTTATACTTAATGGATACAAAGGACTTTTTATTTCCAGTCAAGGTAGTTGAATACTTAAACGAAAATAAAATTACGGCTATA
This sequence comes from Fenollaria sp. C0166D3, assembly GCF_056590255.1. Classification (NCBI taxonomy): domain Bacteria; kingdom Bacillati; phylum Bacillota; class Clostridia; order Eubacteriales; genus Fenollaria; species Fenollaria sp. C0166D3. The sequence continues at coordinate 141,835 of NZ_JBWPVU010000004.1, read as the reverse complement.
CTATGGTCGGTGTCGGCGCTTAATATACTTGCAAATTCAAATGTTTTTGATATAGATAAGCCAAAGTATATAAGGCTAGTTACTTTTGCTGGCGAGCAAATGAGCGCGCAAAAGCTGAACATCTGGCGCAAAGCTGTAGAGGCTGAGTACTTTAACCTATATGGACCGACTGAGGCGACTTGCGACTGTTGCTATTACAAGCTTGACAGGGATTTTCAAGATGATGAGATCATCCCTATTGGCAAGGCTTGTGAGAATATGGAGGTCATGATACTTGATGGCGATCGTGAAGCTGACGAGGGCGAGCTTGTTATCAGGGGTAGAGGCGTTTCTTACGGCTATTACAATAAGCTTGATCAAACTGAGAAGGCTTTCGTGCAAAACCCGCTAAACAAGGCATATAGAGAGATTGTCTACAGGAGCGGTGACTTTGTTAGAAGAAATAAGTTTGGCGAGATAGAGTTTTTGGCAAGGAAGGACAATCAGGTCAAGGTCTTTGGCCATAGAATCGAGCTAGACGAGATAGAAAGACAGGTCTACGCCATGGGCATACACGAAGCGAGCGCTGTTTTTGACAAAGAAAATGAAATTATAATTTTGTTTTACTCTGGAAAGGAATTTTCAAGGAAGGAGTTTAAGGACTTTATCCTTGAAAGGCTGCCAAAGTACATGCTTCCATCGAAGTTTGTGCACATGGACGCTCTTCCCAAGACACAAAACACTAAGATTGATAAGAAGAGGCTTTTAGAAATTTATGAACGTGGAGAAGTTTAAATCACTAGAGGAGCTTGAGATTTTAAAATCTTATGAAGGCTCCATCACAAACGATTACATGAACACTTCGCTATATGAAGCCAATATAGCTAGGCTCTACTACATAAAAGGCGATAGGAATTTCTATGTCTTGATAAAAAGAGAGGGCTATTACAAACTTTATTATTATATAAATGATATCAATGAAAAATTTGATGCGAAAGGCACTTTTGTGAGCGAAATCGTTTCTAAGGAAATGGATGAGACGCTTGAAGATATTGGCTTTGAGCTATATAAGACAAGAGTGAGATTGCGCCTAAATCATAAAGAGCCTTATGAATCAAAGCGAGTCAAATACATCGACGACGCAGAATTTATTTGCGAAGCGCTACAAAGCTTTGATGAGTACTCAGGCGAAAGACTTGACTTAGATGAGATCAAGGAGCGCATAGCGAAAAAACTTTTCATCGGGATTGACGGCGCTGGCTTTATCGAGTTTAGCACGGATGCGTTTAAGGACAGTATCGAGCACTTCTACATAGACCCAGCTAAGAGAGGCGAGGGACTTGGCAGCGAGATTTTACGCCATTATCTTGGATGCGTTTCTAAGAAAAAACGTGTCAATGTGTGGACGGATGAAGGCTCGAGAGCGATAAAACTATACCATAAACATGGATTTAAAGAGGACGGACTTAAGTCCTACGTATATATTTGGAGGGAAGACCAATGAAAGAAAAAATAAAAGAAATAATCGAAGACGTCACTGGAGAAGCGGTTGAGGACGCAACTGAAATCATCGAAGAAGGCATACTTGACTCCTTCGACATAGTGACATTAGTCATAGAATTAAACGACGCTTTTGGCGTTAAAATACAAGTTTCCGAGCTATTACCAGAGAATTTCGCAAACGTTTTAGCGATAGAGAAACTAATTAAATCATTGCAATGAGTTTTACAAGCTTCACTTTCATAGTATTTTTACTATGTTCCTTTATTGTGTTTAAGATTGCTAAGTACAAGTGGCAGGCGCTTTTACTCATCTCTTTAGCTTATTATGCAAGCTTTAGTGTAAAGGCCTTCGTCTATTTAATCTTTGTAATTTTAAGCACTTATTTTTCTGCCATTTATTTAGAAAAGCATAAGAATAAGCTCGTTTTGGCTCTTGCACTCATCTTAAACTTTGGCATGCTAAGTCTAGTTAAGTTTACAAAAGTCAATATATTTGAAAACTTCATTCCGCTTGGCATTTCATTCTACATCTTCATGGCGACTGGCTACATGATTGACGTTTATAGGGGCAAGTACGAAGCGCAAAAGAACATCTTCAAGTACTCGCTCTTCGTTTCATTCTTCCCGCAAATGATGCAAGGACCTATTTCGCGCTACGATGATATTTCGGATGGCCTTTATTATGATGATAGTAGTGCCACAGACATTTCATATGGCCTTATGCTCATACTTTATGGCTTCTTTAAGAAGCTTGTCATTGCCGACAGGGCAGCGGTTTTTGTGAACAAAGTTTTTACTGAGCCAGATTTATATTCGGGCATCTTCGTTTTTATTGCAATTATATTTTATTCAATTCAAATTTACTGTGACTTCTCAGGTGGCATCGACGTCGCAAGAGGCGCAGCGTACCTTTTTGGCGTGAAGCTTGACCGAAACTTCAAAAGGCCATTCTTCGCGACAAGCCTTGCAGACTTTTGGAGACGCTGGCACACAAGCCTTGGCTCGTGGATGAAGGACTACGTTTTCTACAGTCTATCCTTGTCAAAGGCCTTTGTATTTATAAATAAATGGTCGAGAAAGCATTTCGGCCGCAAGTTTGGTAAGTACCTAACACTAAGTATAGCAAGCTTTGTTGTTTACTTCATCATAGGTATATGGCATGGCGCTGGTCTAAACTTTTTGGCCTTCGGTCTATATAACGGTACTATAATCAGTTTGGGCCTTATCTTTGAAGATAGAAATAAAGCCTTCAGAGAAAAAATCGGCTTAAAAGATACATCACTTACTTATAGAGTCTTAAAAATATGTTCAACGCTACTCATAGTCTTTATAGGCAGGTACTTTACAAGATCAGCTGGCCTAAGAACAGCCCTTCACATGATGAAGAAGACCCTTGTCGATAGGGGCTTAAGATACGCAGCGACTGGTCTAAGTAAGCTTGATTACGCCGTTATACTTATCTCGCTTATCCTTGTCTTCATCGTTTCACTCGCTGAAGAGAAAGAAATTGACGTGAAAGAAAAAATTCTTAAGCTTAAGCCAATATATTTATTCACAGGACTACTTATATTTATGGCTTTCGTCGCATACTTCGGCGTATTTGCAAGTGGCTTTACAAAGGTAGACTTTATCTATAGAAATTATTAGGTGATTATATGAAAGAGAAAAAATTCATCAGAATATTTTTTGCGTGCATCTTAATTATTGCCATTATCATAGCCATTTTAAATGTAGTGGCTGACCCATTCAACGTCTTTGGCGATAGATTTACTAAGTGGTATACTTATGATTTTACACAAAACCCAAGGACAGCCAAGATCGAGTACATCAAGGGAAAAGATTATAAAAACTTCATCTTGGGCGCAAGTGGCGCCTCATCCATTCCCACAGAGGAGCTTGAGAAATACACTGGCAAAAAGTATTTTAACCTCTTCTCTTATGGCGCGGACCTTTATGTTGTTGAGAAGAATTTGGATTATATTTTGAAAAATTATGAGGTGGAGTCAGTGATACTGCCACTTTCGATACCATCAGCGCTTAGGTACAACGGCGAGAGGACTTCACTAAACTACTACATGAATCCGGATGTTTCGGGGGAGAGCAAAATTTTGTTTTATGCGAGATACCTCTTTGCCAATCCGAGAAATGCGATTGAAAAGTTTAGGGCAATGGGAAAGAGGTCGCTCGTTCAAGAGAGCTTCGACGTCTTCAGCCTTGACGGCTCTTACGACAAGAGCCAAAGGGACATCGAGTACATCGGCAGCGAGGACGATTACAAGGCAGAAAAAGGCTTTAATAAGGACTATACTAAGCTTGAGATGGCTCATGCAAATGATGCGCTTGAAGCAATTCGCCGCATGAAAAAGGCCTGCGACGATGCTGGCGTAGAGCTAACCATGCTTTTATGCCCAATGTATAAGGACGAGACATCTAGGTACGATAAGGCCGAGGTCGAGAGCTACTACAAGGGACTTGCTGAGATCAGCCCTTTCTGGGACTTCACAGGAACTGAGTACGAGAACGATCCGAGATTCTTCTACGACCCAGCTCACTTCAGAAACGCCCTTGGCAAGATGATGCTCGAGACCATTTACGGCGCGCGCAAGGACTTTGGTCGCTACGTAGACAAGGCCGAGGCGCCTCTATATACAAAGGCAAAGCCCGATGCGAGAGAGTTTTACATCTTCGAGCTCCATCACATAGACGAAGACCCGAAAAACGCTTACATCATCACAAAAGAAAAGTTTGAGAGCGTTTTAAAATATTTAAAAGAAAATAATATTAAGACAGTTTCCTTTAAAGATATATACGACTATGTTAATGGCGATGCGGATCTACCTCAAAAGTTTTGCGTTTTAACCTTTGACGATGGCTATAGATCAAACTACACCGAAGCCTTTCCATTATTAAAGAAATATGGCGCAAAGGCGACAATATTCCCAGTTGGCAAGACGATGGGACTAAATAAGTATCCGGATACAGATAAGGATATCTACGAGCACTTTAGCGCGGCCGAAGCCAAGGAGATGGCTGGCGTGATTGAGTTTGGCTCACACACATACTGGATGCACCAAGCATATCCCGATGAGAAATATACATTCAGAAAGACTGCCAAGAGACTTGCGGGCGAGAGCGAAGAGACTTACGTCAAAGCCTTTAAAGAGGACTCCGCCAAGTTCAAGGCACTTTACAAGGACTTTGCAGATGGCGAGCCACTTGTCTTTGCTTATCCAGAAGGCGACCTAGACGGCTTAAGCGAGCTAATCGCTGAAGAAGAAGGCTACAAGGTTACTTTAGGCGTTAAGCCAGGCAAAAATTACATCGTAAAGGGCCTTCCTGAAACGCTTAAAAAGCTTAAGAGAATCAATATAGATGAAAAGACCGATATCAGTGAATATGAGTAAAATACCCATGATAATGGAAGTCACTTCGCCAAAAGATTTAAGCGAAGTAAATTTAGCTGAGAGAGTAATTTTCAAATTGCCAATGGCCTTGCAAAATGAAAGTGATTTTCTAAAGTATATAGATTTAGCAAACAAGGCAAAACTAGATGAGATCAGCAGCGTAGAAGACAAACTTCGCTTCATAAAGACAAGAGGCCTAGTAAATATACTTTTTTTGCGAGATAATGGCGGAGAGAATCCTATATGGAAGCTAAATAGCTATGGCAAGCCATATATAGAAGGCTGGGACAAAGACTTTAGCATCTCACATACTAGAGACATTTCACTCGTGGCAGTCGCAAGTGAAGCGATAGGTATTGATATAGAAGACAATCAGCGCGATATTGATTTAGAAAAGTTTAAAAGAACAAAATTTTTAAACTTCGATGAGGACGCTTATAATAATAAGGAAGAATTTCTTATGCGCTTCACAGCCCTTGAAGCCTATCTAAAATACATTGGCAAAGGCTTTCATAAAGACGCGAGGACCATTAGCGTAAGGAAAGTTAATGATGGCATTGTGATTGACGATGGCAAAGTGATCAAAGCAGAAACGATTAAGGATGGCGGCTATACCATTAGCATAGTTATTAAATAGAAAAGAGGTAAAATTATGGACAGAGAAAAAGTAAAAGAATTATTTGATAAATACACAAAAAAGCTACGCATAGTGCCTGAGTGGGACATAAGGCTTGAATTTGTCGAAGATCCCGACTGGAAGAAGACGGGCGATTTCAAGATTGACCCCACAGACAAAAAGGCGGTGCTAATGCTAAACGCAGTAAATCCAAAGGACGAGAACATCGAAGAGACCATAGTCCACGAGCTAATGCACATAAAGATGTATCCACTCGACCAAGTTTGTGAATCGATGATTATAAATATGTTCGACGAAGGGAGCAAGGCGCAAAACTTTGCTTATCAAGAGTTTTTCACGACACTTGAAGTGACAGTAGAAGAGCTCGCAAAGTGCTTTTTATACGAGTTTGGCGAGAACAAAGAGCTTTCATACGGAAGGATGAGTAAGATTAAGTCCTTCAATGAGCTTTATGATGGACTAAATAGTATTGAATAAATAAATTCGCTCTTTACTTATTAAGTAGAGAGCTTTTCTTTGCCTTGAAAATTGTAATTTATAGTGATATAATTAGTTAAAGAGGTGGACTATGGCGGATATTATGGAGTTCAAGGGTAAAATTGAACTAAAGGACGATATAAAGGCGCTTAGAGAGGAGCTTGTAGGGCTTGTTGAGGAGCGCGACAATTTAATATACACGACTTGTCCCAATATCAAGATGAGGTATATGATTGAGGCTGGCTATCTTGAATACAAACTGTACGAATTAAGCCTTAAGTACCAAAGGCTCAAGAGAAAGAAGGAGCTCATTCAAGCAAAGGTCTATAGAGAGGAAAAAGTCAGCGTTATAGAGATAGATGAGATTCTTGATAAAGAGTTTGAAGAGTACAAGAAAGACCTTGAAGAAAAGCTTAAGGAAGTAAACGAGTCAATCAAGAGAAGCGAGGGTGAATTTTTGTCCGAGGGCGAGAGCGAAGACTTTAAGGATATGTATAGAAAAGTAGTTAAAAAGTTGCACCCAGACCTTAATCCAGAAGTAACTGAGGCTGAGAAAGAGCTATTTGTAAGAGCGGTCGAAGCGTATAAAGCTGGTGACGTCGCTAGCATGAAGCTTATCTATGTAGTTTCTGGCGCTGATGAAGAGAAAAAAGATGATGATACTAAGCTAAAAACTGTCTTGGATATGGCTGAGGAGAAGGCTCGTCTTGAAAAGCTTGTTGAAAATATTAAAAAGAACATGGATGAGATTATGAGCCGCTTCCCATATACACTTAAGGCCTACCTTGATGATGAGGAGCTTATGAAGAAAAAGCAGGATGAGCTTAGTGAATCGATAAAAGATTATGAAAATGCAATAATGGATTTAGAAGAGGCTATAGCAAAACTACTGGAGGAAAAAGATGAGTGATTCAAGAAATATCTTTGGAGGTAAATTTTGGAACTAAAAGAATATTTAGGAGAAACAAATTTATACGATAAAAAAGAAAAGTTAGAAGTAAATAAAGCAAAATCTTGGTTGAAGTCTGTATCAGCTTTTGCTAATGGTTTAGGTGGAAAGCTTATTTTTGGTGTCAAAGAAGATAATACTATACTTGGTTTAAAAAAATACAAAGAGGATTCTGAGAGTATAAGTGAATTAATAAAGACAAAAATGGACCCCGTACCTGAAATTGATATAGAGTTATTAGATTTTAGTGGAAAAGTTATTTTAATATTAACAGTTTTTCAAGGAAAAAACACTCCATACTTTGTTGTTGATTCTGGCTCAAGAACTGCATATAAGAGAATCGGAAATCAAAGTGTAACTGCCACTAGATTAGATTTATTTAATTTATCTTTAAAAGGAGAGCATATAACTTATGATTCTTTAGAATCAAAGAAAAGTCTAAAAGAAGTAACTTTTAAAGAACTTTCTATAGAGTATAAAGAAAGAACAGGAAAAGAACTTCAAGAGAAAGATTTAAAATCATTTGGTCTTGTAAATGACGAAGGCAAATTAAGCATAGCAGGAGCTTTATTTGCTGACGGCTATCAAGTTTATCAGTCGAGAGTATTTTGTACGAGATGGAACGGATTAAATAAGGCAAATGGATTAATGGATGCGCTAGATGATCAAGAGTTTGAGGGCAACATCATATACCTTTTAAAAGCTTCCATGGATTTTATAAAAAGAAATACTAAAAAAATGTGGAAAAAAGGAGCAATGTATAGAGTTGAATATCCAGAATATCCTGAGAGAGCTGTACAAGAGGCCTTAGTAAATGCGCTGATTCATAGAGATTATTCTGTGATAGGGAGTGAAGTACATGTAGATATATATGATGATAGATTAGAAATATATTCTCCGGGTGGTATGTTTGATGGCACTTTTGTTCAGGATATAAACCCATATGAAGTTTACTCAAGAAGGAGAAATCCTATAATAGCTGATTTATTCGCAAGAATGAATTTGATGGAAAGAAGAGGTTCGGGACTTAGAAAAATCATTGAAGCATACGAGGCAGAAGAAAATTATAGAGCTGATTTAATGCCTGAATTTAAGTCTACAGAGAGTTCATTTTTTGTACTTATGAAAAATATGAACTATGACACTCAAATTGACACTCAAAATGACACCGAAAATGACACTCAAAATGAGGGTCAAAAATTAACAGCTCACGATAGAAGAGTTAAAATTCTTGACTGTATGACGCATAGGCCAAGTATTACTGCAAGTGAGTTATCAAAGTTATTATCTGTATCTCTTAGTACTGTTAAAAGAGATTTAAAAAAGTTAAGTGATGATAGTGCTATAGAATATATAGGAAGCTCTAAAAATGGATATTGGAAAGTCAGAAAGTAATATAGCAAAACTATTGGAGGAGAAAGATGAGTGATTTAGTTAAAAAAGATGATGGCGGCGGCCTTTTAGGTGTTTTACATGGCACTGGTGGTCTTGTCGTTCCAAAGCCATTTGAGCGTGAAATTTATCTATTTACCACGCATGTTGCAGGAACAACGCATGTTGACAATATTTTCGAGATAGAAAAGCATTTAAATATTGACGATAAATTATTATTTTTTAGAGAAGATAATCCTCATGACAATAAAGCCATACGCGTGGAAACGCTTAAAAAAGAAAAAGTTGGCTATGTACCAAGAGGCGATAACGCAGTATTTTCAAGGCTTATGGACGCAGGCAAGGAGCTCTACGCAAGAATCAAGGACAAAGAGACGGTTGACGAATGGCTTAGAATAGAGATGGATATTTATTTAAAGGATTAAAAATATAACCCCTCGAAATCGATGGGTTTATCAAAATAATACTAACAAATAAGCAAAAAAATAATCCCCGATACAAATTCGTACCGGGGATTTCTTATTTACTATAAATCTTTTTTAATCAATTCTTTTGTTTCTAAATTGTATTCGTACTCGATGTCTTTGCCATTTGAATCTTCTACTTCAATATCAAGTTTATTGATACCAGCTTCATGCTCAATACTAAATGAGTCTAGGTGATATCCGTCTCCAGCGTCCTTTAGAGAAGTAGCCACAAGTTCGTCAATGTTCTTGATCAAAGTAAGATCAAGGGCTTTTTTGTCAGCTGTATTATCTTTTTCGCTCTTTTCCTTGATTATGCTTCCGTCAGCTGCATTTACTTCAAGCTCATATTCATTAGCATCGTCAAAGCCATTGATTTCGTATGCGTAAACGCCATTGTCTAATTCAAAGCTAATTTCATCAATATTTACATTTGCATATTTATCACTGAAGATCTTCACAGCGTCTTCAGCTGATAGCTTCACAGTCGCTGTGCTGTCAGCAGCTGGCGTGTTAGTGACCTCATCTGGATTTGTTTCAATCATTGTAGTGCCATTAGCATTTTCATTAGCCGGAGCACTAGGTCCTTGGCAGCCCACAAGTGCAAGTGAAAGCACTAAAACTAGTACTAGTACTAAATTAAATTTCTTCATATAATCATCCTCTCTCGATAATACTTATACCCAAAGTTGATGAGATACAAACAAGCCCCAATGCTAAGTGCATCGGGGCTTTGTCATTATTTTGTTCTTATCTAAAAATTGTCATAGTAAATTTTGTCTTCAGGCACGCCCACTTCCTTAAGTGCTGCCGTTAATGACTCTATCATCCTAGGCGAGCCGCATAAGTAGGCGGAGCTGTTCTTGCCAGTTTCAGTGCAATACTTTCTGATTGCGTCATCCGCATGTCCTGTTTCGCCCTCCCAATTCATTTCAGGCGTTGTTCTTGATAGGACTGGTATAAATTTGAAGTCATACAAAGTCTCTTCGAAGTCCTTTAGCTCATCAAGTAAAAATAAGTCGTCAGGCGTTCTAGCACCGAAGTAAAATCTCGCCTTTCTCTTGATGTCGTGGTCCTTCATGTGATTTAGTATCGAGCGTATCGGAGCAAAACCAGTTCCTGCCGCTCCTAGAATTATCTCGCTATCATCATCATGATAATAGAAGTCGCCGTAAGGTCCGTTGATAGTGACCTTGTCGCCTTCCTTCAAAATCTTGTGGCAGTAGGTAGTACATATACCCTTAGTAAAGCCGATAAGAAGCTCGATGTGCTTTGTATCGTTGATACTCGAGGCGATGGAGTAGGCTCTGAACACTTCTTCGTCAGATCCTTCATAGTCATCGCCCTTTGGATACGCCTCAGCCTTTAACTGAACGTATTGACCCGGCTTGAAGCTGATAGTCTCGCCCTCAGGCAGTTCAAATCTAAATTTCGTGATTCTATCAGTAAGTGGAAGCTTTTCAACCAAAGTAGTTTCGTACTCTTTAACGTTGAATAGCTCTTCAGGTATCTCTATAGAAATATCATTCTTGACCTTGATTTGACAAGATAGTCTCACATTAGTCTTAAGCTCTTCTTCACTTAGTTGCGGTTTTTCAGTCGCAAGCACGGGGCCCGCGCCGCTTAAAACCTTAACCTTGCAGTAGCCGCATGAGCCCTTGCCGCCGCAAGCCGATGGTATAAAGACCTTTTGATTTCTTAGTGTTGATAAAAGGCTCTCGCCGCCATCAACAGTATATTCTTTTTCGTTGTTAATAGTTAGTTTCACTTGGCCATAGTCCGCGATGTATTTATCCGCTATTGATAATAGTAGAGCAAATATCCCGCATAGACCAGCTACGACTAAAGTAGTAATAATTATTTGTCCCATAGCCGTCACCTACGATATTTGCACTATGCCTGAGAATCCGATGAAGGCCATCGCCATAATCCCAGTGATAATCAGTGTGATAGGGAAGCCTCTAAGACCTTCAGGTATAGAATTTTCCTTGATCTTCGATCTAATTCCAGCCATTGACACGATGGCAAGCATCCAGCCAAGACCACTGCCTATAGCAAAGCCAACAGTTTGTAGGAAATTGTATTCTCTGATAACCATGAATAAGCTTACACCTAAGATGGCGCAGTTAACAGTGATTAGTGGAAGAAATATTCCCAAAGCGTAATAAAGGTTTGGCACGTACTTTTCCAAAATCATTTCCAAAACTTGAACGAAGGCCGCTATGGATATGATAAATATTATATATCTTAGATATTCTATGTTAAACATCACCACGAGCTTGTATAAAAAGTAGTTGATAACCGTTGTTATCGTTAGCACGAATGTTACCGCGATGCCTAGACCCGTTGCAGTCTCTATCTTCTTGCTGACAGCAATGAAGGAGCACATGCCTAGGAAGTTTGAGAATATCATGTTCGATGTAAAAATCGATGCGAAAAATATTACTAAAGGATGTATACTCATTACTTAGCATCTCCTTTCTTTTTTAAACGATTGTTGGCGATCCACATAAGTATTGGCAGTATGAAGAATGCCGCAGGTGGCATAACCATCATAGTCCAAGGCACGAAGCCCTCAGGCATTACCCTAAAGCCAAAGATGCTTCCAAAGCCCATCAGCTCTCTGATTATGGCGATAGCGACAAGTACACAAGTGTAGCCAAGTCCAGACGCAACGCCATCTACAAAACTTGAGATAGGATCGTTACTTATGGCAAAAGCTTCAGCGCGTCCCATAATTATACAGTTAGTTATGATTAAGCCGACATATGGTCCTAAAGTTTTGCTCATCTCAGGCATATAAGCCTTTAAGAATATATCAACGATGATAACAAAGAACGAGATGATAAAGACTTGAACCATCATACGTATGTGCTTTGGCGTTACCTTTCTTAGTAGACTGATCAAAAACGATGAACAGCCAGTTACAAAGGCAAGAGCAAGACCCATAACGAGCGAGTTCATACATAGGTTAGTAACAGCTAGAGTCGAGCAGATACCGATGACTTGAACCAAAACCGGATTGTCATCAAGCACGCCGTTCTTAAGTAGTTTAGTGTATTTATTAGACATAGTTACTTAACCCCCTTCTTAATAAATTCGTCTAGGTCCTCGTTGATCATATTCACAACGAAAGTCGATGTTTGAGTCGCACCGCTTATCGCATCAATGTTGCCGCCACTTGCGGGTCTGTTGATAACGATGTTTTTATCAGTGTAATTACTTATGTCAAGGCCGCGGAACTGATTCTTGTAAGCGTCCTCAGTGATACGTCCGCCAAGACCAGGAGTTTCATCTTGCTTGATAAACTCAAGACCAGTCGTCTTAGTCAAATCATTTGTAACACCGATGTAGCCACTAATCGAGCCCCATAGACCCGGTCCGTTTATAGGAACCGCATATGCAAGAGCCTCCTCACCACTTTTATAAATATATAAATTCTTTCCGTCGTAGTCTTCACTCACTACATTGTCCTTGAAAACCTTGTCAATAGTAGTCGCATCAGCGTCCGAAGGCAAGATGTCAAATACATTCAAGATCTTCTTCTTAAGCTCAATGTCTTGATTAAACTCAACTACAGGAGCAGTTACCTCATTTAGAAAAGCTAGAGCAAGGGTCAATAGCAGTGCTAGAGCGAACATAAAAACTACAGGATAAACAATAGATTTCTTTTTCTTAGCCATTCGCACGCGCCTCCTTCTTCCTAGCCTTCGCCGCATTGATGGCGTAGTCGATGATAGGAGCAAAAGTGTTGCCAATCAAAATCGCAAACATAACCCCGCCAGCGAATAGAGCAAAGCCCCTGATGATAACAGTCACAACGCCGATGATGACGCCATAAATCCATTTGCCAAGAGTAGTCTTAGCAGCAGATATCGGGTCAGTCGCCATAAAGACAGTACCAAATAAGAAACCGCCCATCAAGATGCCGCTGATTGGGTCAGGCACAGTAGTCACGCCCATAGCACGAAGAATTAAACTTAGAGCAACGAAGCCCAAAGTGCTTCCAGCCATGATCTCCCAGCTAGCCACCTTCTTTACAATTAGGTATATAGCCGCGATGATGATTAAGACCTTAGAAGTTTCTCCGATAACACCAGGGATATTACCTAAAAGCATCGCTTGAACCCCTTCGAGAGTGCCGTCAAGCTTAAACATCGTCATAGGTGTCGCCTCAGATAGAGAGTCAAGACCCCTAGTTAAGAAAGTTCCAAAGCCACCAGGTAGGCCATTTGCAGCCTCATTCCAGTAAATAGTCATGAACTTAGGGAAATTAACATAGATAAATACACGGCCAACCAAAGCAGGATTGAAAATATTCTTGCCGAAGCCGCCAAAAACCATTTTCCCAAAGAAAATTCCAAAAGCCATGCCCACAGCCGAGATCCAAAACGGGATCGATGCAGGCAGCGTCATAGTGTAGAGACAGGCAGTAACGAAAGCCGCCTCAGAAACCTTTTCGAGCTTAAAAATCTTCTTGTTCGATAAGTACTCAACGAATAGAGCGACGAGCACGTTTGTGATTAAGAGAGCCAAAACCCTTAGACCGTAGAAATACGTTGCCACTAAGGCGATAGGGATCATGGAGTAAATCACAGGATGCATCATCTTTTGCTTCATAAAGTACTTCTTGTAAAACTCTTTCAATGCGCTCACTCCTTTATAGATAAATTTGTTATATATAAATTATATACTATAATAGAAAAATAAACAAGGGAGAGGGGATATGTGATATAATATAAATAATAAAAGGAGGTCATATCAATTATGAACGCATTAATTGTATTAGATGTACAAAAAGGGATTTTAAAGAAAAAAGATTTCTCAAACACTTTAAAGAATATTAGCTTGTTAATAAATGATTTTAAGAGTAAAGGCGATATCGTAGTCTTGACACAACATTTTTCAGACGACAGCGACAGTCCGTTTTATAAAGGTTCTAGCGATGTAGAATTGCTAGATGAATTTAGAGAAGCTGCTGATTATCTTATACCAAAATCATCATGTAATCCATTTCATAATACAAATCTTCATGAAATATTAAGTGAAAACAAAGTATCAAAGGTATATATCTGTGGTTTTAACACAGAATATTGCTGCTTGTTTAGTAGCATCTTATCCTCTGATAGAGGTTACGAAACTGTATTTTTAGAGGATGCCTGTGGAACTTTTGGAGATGAGGAAATATATGAAATGCCAGGACTAGATATTAATGATTTTATTGGATCTATTCTTAATTGGTCAGGAGAAGTAGAAGTATTATATACAGATGAATACTTCAATGGCGTAAGCGAAGAATGAAATTATAGTAAAGAATGATACTCAAATAATTAAAAATAGTTGGTATTAGGGGTAAATGACAATGAAAATAAAAAAATATTTATTTAAAATAGTCTTATTAATATTTTTAACAATAGCTTTTAGCAAAGGCACATACGCATCTAGCGATATAAGTCTAAATCAAAAGGAAATAGATGCGATTGTATCAGAGCTTGAAAAAGCGCCTAAACCAGTTCTTGGCTACCACTTTGAATACAATTCACACAATATATCCTTTGACAAAACAAAAGATAACTACGTCATCGTTTACATTTCAAATGATGGTGCAAGTGGCTTTGTCGGCGTGATAGACACACAAGAAAGAAGCGTCACAATACCATTTAAGTATAAAGACATATACTTTTTACCAGAGAATAAATTATTATTGACAGAAAAAGATAAGTCCGATACAGATCAAAAGTATTATATTTCCGATATGAGTGGAAATTTAACGCCTACACATTTCGATGGCATGGTAAGCGGAGTAGATGGGGCTGGATACATTACCCTTTCTAGATATTTAAAAGTAAATGCAAAAAACGAGCAAAATGTATTAAACGAAAAAAGTGAGGCAATTAAAGAAACCCTTGTTCCTAAACTAGCTTTACTTGACCATAAGCAAAATATGGTCCTAGACTTTATTATAGATGAAGTTTGGCCATCGGGAATAGTTTTTGAAGACGACTACGCCATCGTTAAAAGCAAGGCAAATGAATGGTACGCTGGCTCTCAGGCAACTACAAACAATGCAAAAAGCGGCGTGATCGATAGAAGCGGAAATGTACTTGTAGCATTTGAATATAATAGAGTAGAATATCTTGGCAAAGGTAAATTTGATGCATATAAAAATAATAAAAAATATAGCATCGATTTAAACAAGAGTGAAAAGATTAAAGATTGGCAAAAGCCATCAGCATGGGCAGAAAAAGAGATTACGAAAGCCATAGACGAAAGACTAGTTCCTGCAATACTTCAAAATAATTATCGTGACGATATAACGAGAGGCGAGTTTTGCAGCATCGCCGTAAACCTATATGAGAGCATGACAAAAAAAGAAATTACAGGCAGAGTTAAATTTGACGATAACGTTTTGCTAGCCGTTGAAAAATTAGCTTACGAAGGCATAGTACATGGCCTTGGCAATAATAAATTCAATCCAAATGGCAAAATAAAAAGAGAAGAAGCCGCAGTGATCTTGTCAAAGCTAAGCGAAAAGCTTGGGATGAATTTAGCATCAGGCGATATTAGCTTTGCAGATAGCCAAAGCATCTCCACTTGGGCAATAGATGACGTTAAAAAAGTTTATACAGCAGGAATCATGCAAGGGGTAAGCGAAAGAAGATTTTCACCGAAGAGCCATTACACAAAAGAGCAGGCAATAGCGACACTGCTAAGGATAAAAGATAAATAGGATAGGATAGATGTCAAGAGATAAAAGTACTTGGCATCTATTTTTATAAGTTAAAAAGAGTATTATGTGATATAATTAGAGTAGGAATGATGGGAGGTAATATATATGAAGGAAAATATTTTAGACAAAGTTGCTAATTTGCTTAAATCAAATAGCAATTACGTTACAGATGATGGAGAGCTATTAAAAGCAAAAGTTTATTCAGATATAATGACTATGAACGAAGATTTATTAAAGTTATTATTATCAGATGAAGACATAAAGAAAAACAAGATATGAAAAACTAATAAAAATAAATGGAAAAACACCCGATGCAGTAGACATTGGACTTAAGTTCTTAAAAGATAAAACGCAGTTAAACAAAGAAATCTTTAAAAGTATAACATCAGATAATGGTTCAGAATTTTCAAGCTTATCAGAATTAGCAGAATATGTAGATATATATTTTTGTCATCCATATACATCATGGGAAAGAGGAACCAGTGAGTGCCAACATAAATTAATAAGAAGATTTATACAAAAAGGTACATCACTAGAAGAAGTATCAAAAGAAAAAATATACAGAATAAACGAGTGGATGAATAATTTATCAAGAAAAATCTTTAATTACAAAACTGCAAAAGAAGAGTTCATAAAGGAAATAAAACAGCTTAAAAGTATCTAGTTTAATAAAAATAAATACTTTTAAGCTATACTATACATTTTGTTTGTATGATGTCTGGGTGGCTAAGTTATTGTTGCAATTTATAGCTATATTTTTTAAAACTTTTGCAAGTATGATATAATAATAATATAAACAAAAAGAAATATAGTTTAAATATGGAGGAATTATGAATATTACTAATATAAAAAATCTAAGAAGTAAGTTAGAAGAACTTAGGGAGAAGGTAAAAGGTGTAGAAAATTTAAATACAGATATTTTAGAAAACAATGTTATGACTGATTTACACGAACTGGAAACAGAGATAACACAAGATGGTAAGTTAGAAGAGAATAAAGTTTTAGCCAATATGATTAATGATTCAATAGAATCTCTAACATCAACAGCTAATGATCTGATTCAAAGTTTTTCTTTTAGAGTAGGCTATGAAAAAGATAATTTGATTAAAGAAATTGAGGAGCTATTTAAAAATATAGAAGAAGAGAAAGATAGAATTAGATATTTAAAAATATTAGGCAAAAAAAATCTGGTATTATTAGGTGCAAATGGCTCAGGGAAATCAGCTTTTTCTGCATATATGAAAAACTCTCTATCAGATAATATTGTAGTGATTCCTGCTCAAAAAATTTTATACTACAATAAAAAAGACAAAGACATACCATTTATGAATCGAGAAAAAATTTTGGGTATTCAAAAAATGAATTATAATGAAAAAGGAATTTTTGATGATCAATATAACAATGGATATAACGATAGGTTTAATAACTTAACTATTATTTTTGGCGCATTAATTTCATTAACTATAAATGAGTATATTGAAGCCCTTAACAATAAAGAAAAAATAAATTCATGTGAAGAAAAGAATAATATTGTTGAAAATACTAATTATAAAAAATTCATTAAATTATGGAGTGAAATATATCCTGAAATATCATGGGAAGAAGATACGAATAATAGGATAATAATGCCTTCTAAACATGGTAAATTATATAATATTAATGATATGAGCGACGGTGAAAAAGTCGTTATTTTATATATATTAAGTGTTCTAAATGCAGAAGAAAACAGTTATATAATAATTGATGAGCCGGAGACATTTTTGAATCCTTCAATTTATAAAAAATTATGGAATTTGCTTGAAAATATTAGGAGAGATTGTATATTTATTTATATTTCCCACAATGTAGATTTTATTTCAACAAGATTTAATAATGATCTTTATTGGCTCAGGTCATTTGATGGAGAAAAAAATTGGGAAATTAAACAAATAGATGAAGATCTTTTTGGATTGCCAAGAGAACTTCTAACGGAGATACTGGGTTCCCAGGTACCAATAATATTTTGTGAAGGGACTAAAGGCAGTCTCGACAATAAAGTTTATTCTATTCTTTTCGATGGAAAAGCATCAATAGTACCGGTTGGAGGTCATATAGAAGTTGAAAAATACACAAAACTTTATAACAAAATTGAAAATAAGATAAATACTGCTTACGGAATAATAGACAGAGATCAGCATAGTCTCCCAAAAATAGAAGAATATAAAAATAATAATATATTTGTACTATATTTTAATGAGATTGAGATGCTTTTGATTTCAGAAGAGATAGTCAATCTTTTGATTGAAGAATTATCCGATGAATATAATATAAAAAAAGAAAACTTCAAGGATAAGTTTTTTAAGACTATGGAGAATAGAAAAAAAGAAATAATTAATAAAAAAATAAAAACAAAAGTTGATGAGTTTTTCGAAGCCGAAAGAGTTGCCGAGGATGAGTGTGAAGACACTGAAAAGATAATAGATTATGTTAGTTCTAGAATACGGAGGTTAGATATAGAAAAGGTAAAAAAAGAATATAGTGAGAAATTAGAAGAAATTATTTCTACAAAGAATTACAAAGAGGCGTTAAAAATATGTCATTTTAAAGATATATTAAAAATAGTCGGTAAAGAGATACATTATAACGACTACGAAATTCATGCTATTGGCAGGCTACAACACAATGAAGCTTTAAGAAAAGAATTGTTGGATAAATATTTTTCGGGATTATTTAAGATGATGGGTTTAAGTCAAGATTCAACTGCGCAGATAACTGAATAAACAACAAACTAGGGTCGCATGGCGGCTCTTTTTTATTGAACATCACCAGAAAAAGAATTTAATTATATGATATCGCTATAGATATTGTTACTTATATTTGAAAATTAAGATTTGTTAAATCATATAAGTCAACTGTCAGTTGACAAATCTAAGTTTAACCGATATAATAATATAGTAAAAATATATATTTGGGAAGTAATTATATAGAACAGGAGAATTAATATGGGATTTTCTTATAATAAATTATGGAAGCTATTAATAGATAAAAACATGAAGAAAACTGATTTACAATTAGCTATATCAACAACACCAAAGACTATAGCTAAAATGGGCAGGGATGAAAATGTAAGCCTAGATACTTTAGCTAAGATATGTGAATATTTTCAGTGCAATATTGAAGATATTATTGAATATAAAAGCGAGGTAAATTTAAATGCTAAATGATAAACTTACTTATATTTCTTTGTTTTCATCTGCTGGTGTTGGCTGTTATGGATTTAAGCAAGAAGGTTTCGAGTGCATCGCAACTAATGAAATAATTGAAAGACGATTAGAAATTCAAAAGTTAAATGCTAAATGTAAATTTGATTCAGGATATATTGATGGTGATATAACGAAAGTAGAGACTAAAGAAAAGATATATGATGAAATTAAACGTTGGAAAAAACTTGGAAATGATAAAGTAGATGTAATTATTGCAACTCCGCCTTGTCAAGGAATGAGCGTTGCTAATCACAAAAAAAATAATAATGATTTACAAAGAAATAGTTTAATTGTAGAAAGTGTTGAAATAATAAAAGATATTAGCCCAAGATTTTTTGTGTTTGAGAATGTGGCGTCTTTTTGGAAAACTGGGTGCACTTTAAATGATGGCGATATAATGCCAATAGGTGAAATGATAGAGACAAAATTATCTGAACAATATTTAATTTCTAAAAAAATTCTTAATTTTAAAAATTACGGATCAAATTCATCAAGAACTAGGATTTTGGTAATTGGCGTAAGAAAAGAATTATCTGACTTGGTAGTACCTTTAGAATTATTCCCTAAATATAGAAAAGAGAAATCATTATATGAAGTAATAGGAGATATGAAAAGCTTAAGCTGGGGCGAATATGATAAAAATGATTTCTTTCATAGCTTTAGGGAATACCCTACAAGAATGAGAGATTGGATATCTTGTCTTGAACAAGGTGAAAGTGCGTTTAATAATAAAAAACCTGAATTGATTCCACATAGAATAATAGATGGAAAGATTGTGTATAATAAGGCTAAAAATGCGGACAAATATACTAGACAAGAATTTGATAAAGTGGCTCCTTGCGTACACACTAGAAACGATCAGCTAGCTAGTCAAAATACAGTCCATCCTATTGATGACAGAGTGTTTTCAATACGTGAGCTTATGAGAATGATGACAATACCAAATGAATTCAAATGGACTAAAGAGACTCTTAAAGAATTAAACGAGTTAAGTATTGAAGAAAAAAAAGATATATCCAAAAGATTAGAAATGAATGTTCGCCAAAGTATTGGTGAGGCTGTGCCTACAGCTATTTTTTCAGAGATAGCAAAAAATATAAAAAATGCTATGTCAAAAAAAACACTTAAAGATACTCAAATAAAGCTGATAATAGAAGAAAGAAAACTTGACGATATTAATAATTTAACAAAATTTGTAAAGGATGTTAAAGAAATATATTCTGAATCAACAATTTTAAGAATTATTGAGATGTCTAATACAAAAAGACAATCTCATTCAGCCTTTTATACTAACAGATTTATAGTGGAACACATAATTGAAGATTTGCCAGATTTTCAAGAAGATGAAATTACAATAGTTGAGCCATCAGTTGGTGCCGGTAATTTTTTAAATTTGTTATACAAAAAATATGAGAATAAGAAAAAAGTAAATTTAATATTAGTAGATATAGATGAAGATATTTTAAAAATATTAAAATCTTTAAACAATCCACCTGCAAATTTTGAACTTACTTATATATGTGAAGACTTTCTTGAATATGATTTTAAAGGTAAAAAAATTGACTTGTTAATTGGCAATCCGCCGTTCACAAAAATAAGTGGAGAAACTCTGAAAAAATATTTAGAAAACAATACTAATAAATATTCAAAAAATTTAGCTGAGTTTTTCTTAGAAAAAGCGATTAGCATTGCAAATTATGTATCACTAATATTACCTAAAAATATATTGAATACTCCAGAATTTAGGGACACAAGAGATTTGCTGAGGAACTATACCGTAGATTATATACACGATTTTGGAGAATTGGGATTTAAAGGTGTTCTAATCGAAACAATCAATTTAATGATAGATACACAAAAAAGAAGACTAAAAACTATTGTAAAATCAATTACTGATAGTATTACATTAAGCCAGAATATTGATTATATATCTGATCCAAAGCTTCCTTATTGGGTTATATATAGAAATGAATTTTTTGACAATGTTTTAGCAAAAATGGAATTTGATATATTTGATGTATTTAGAGACAGACAAATTACTAATAAAAATTCTAAAATTGCGAACAAAAATAAACTAACTGATTATGTAAGAGTTTTAAAATCTCGAAATATAAGTGATGATGGCTGCAAAATAATAAATATAGAGGGTTATGATGCATACATAAGTTTAAAAGACTTAGAAAATTTAGCTGTAAAAAAATTTATGGATAACGTATCTGTTTATATGACTCCTAATATGACCTATAAGCCAAGAGTAATGAAAAAAGAAAAAGGTTATGTAGTAAATGGTTCTATTGCTATTTTAATACCAAAGGGAAATGTTATACTAACGGAAGAACAGCGAAATTATTTTTCAACAGAAGAGTTTAGAGAGTTTTACAAAATAGCAAGAAATAAGCAAACAAGGTCATTAAATATAGATAAGACTAGTGTATTTTGGTTTGGGAGAAAAATAAAATGAATGAAAATAAACTAAAAACATTTTTAAACAAATATGATTATGATGTACGAAAATCAGGAGATGCTAGATGGATTGATCAGAAATGCACTTATGATGTCGTATCTATAATTGCTGACTGCATCATAGAATATGTTGACGAAAAAGATGTAAAAGAGTTTACTGTTTCTGATATTTGGCATAGCGATTACGCTAGAGAAAATGTAATAACAATATTTTCAAAACCAGATCCTGAATTAAAAGCTAGTAATGAATATGACAAATATTTTGGTCAGCCTATTAAGTTATTAGGATATAGTAAGGTGCTCAATGTGAGAAAGGAAAAGAATAGATACTACTATTCTATAAATAATAGAGAAATATTAGAAAAAATAGCGTTAAGACCTATGAATGCTCTAAATTTTCTTTACGAATATATTGTTAAAGTTTTGAGTGATAGTGATTTATTAGATTCATTTGAAACATTTTTTGAAGAGCAAAGTAAAGAATCATATAAAACTTTAAGAGATAATTTTATTGATTTTACAATTAAGCATACTAAAATAAACGGGGAAACTGAATGTGGTAGAATATTTACAAAAGTTTTAAATCCATTGGCATTTAAGTTAAAAAAGCAAGGGACGGAACAAGGCAGAATTTCAAAGAATACTATTATTTTAAGTGATTTACAATATAATAGATCAAATTGGAGAGATGAACTTAGTGGTAAAGATAAATCTATAACAAGAGCTGAACATGAACCAACAATTAAACAATTGCAAGCAAAAGCCATGGCTAACTATACTGTTAATAAGGCTAAAAAAGCTTTACGAAATTATAATTACCGTTATAATAGCGGACTATCAGAAGTTATACAAGATACTGAAATAGTTAAAGCTTCACAAGCTCATCATATTTTTATGCAATCAGAATATCCTAGCATTGCTGATTATGTTGAAAATTTAATAATGCTAACACCAAATCAACACTACTCAATGGCTCACCCTAACAATAATACTCAATATATAGATAGGGATTTTCAATATATTTGTTTATTGGCAAAAGCAACTAGTATATATATTGATTTAACTTCAGAAAATGAAGATAAATTCTATGATTTTGAAGATTATAAATATGTTCTCAATACAGGTTTTAAAACAGATGATTTTAAATATATAAATTACTTAGATTTTGCAAGTATAATAGATAAAATAGATTATTATTTTAGTGATAACGTTAATGATAACAAGTATTATAATTTAATTAAGAAAAATAAACTTGATTTAAATACAACTTATTCAGAAAAGCTTGATAATTTAAGCTGGGCTGCAGATGAAAATGATGATTATTTGACAAAAAACAAATAACCCACACAAAAAAGGCTATCACCCGATAGCCTTTTCCTTATCCATTTATCTCTTATCTATTTAACGTCTTCCAATAATATCTTTTCCAATTTAAGTGGTTCTACGTACTCGTCTCCTTTATATGCACGCATATTGCCGCCTGATATTTCATCTATCAAAGCGACTTTACCATCGACCATGCCGAACTCGAATTTTATGTCGTATAGCTCTAGGTCTTTCTTTGCAAGCTCATCTTTTACGAATTCACCGATGTTCTTAGCAAGACCTACTAGTTCGTCGTATTCAGCTCCTGTCATGATGCCTAGCATTTCTAGTGCGTCTTTTGTAATTAGTGGGTCATTTCTGTCGTCGTCTTTTAGTGTGATTTCAACGTAGGCTGGTAGTTTCATGCCGCTTTCTGCGTATTGTCCGTAGCGTCTAATGAAGGAGCCAACTGCTCTGTATCTCACGATGACTTCTACGCCGTTACCGAAAACTTTTGCTTTTCTAACTACTGCTTCGTTTTTCTCTGGATCTGCTGAAACGAAGTGTGTATTTAGTCCTTTTGCGTTTAATTTTTCATAGAAGAACTTTGTTAGTAGGCATGCGCTGTGTCCTGCGCCTTCCATTGTTAGGCCGACTTGGTTTTGGCCTGGGTCGAACACGCCGTCTTTGCCTGTTACGTCGTCTTTAAATTTTAATAATACTTCTTTGTCGTTTAGTTCGTAAACGTCTTTTGTTTTTCCTTGGTATAACTTTTTCAAAACTATTCCCCCAATCTATGTTTATTATACTCCATTTATTTTTAAATGTAAAGCTATTGCATCCATTTTCACCATGTTTATGGTTTTGCCACTTCGTATATTTTGTATTTTGTATGAATTTACATGTATTTTACAAATATTTTACTCTATGTTAATGGTTTTAGTGATATAATTATAGTGAACACTTGTAAGGAGGTAATTATGGATACTGTTATAGAGGTAAGGGGTCTTGTAAAGAAGTACAAGGAGCTCACTGCTGTTGACAATTTGGATTTGGACGTGAAGAAGGGCGAGATCTTGGGTCTACTTGGGCCCAATGGTAGTGGTAAGTCGACGACTATAAACTGCATTTTATCTCTTCTTAAGAAGGATGCGGGCACTGTGAAGATATTTGGTGAGCCTATGTCGCCTGATGCTTATGACATTAAAAGAAGGATTGGTGTTGTTTTTCAAGACGTTGGCGTTTATGACGAGCTAAGTGTTTACGAGAACATCGACTACTTCTGCGGTCTATATATAAGTGATAAGGCTAAGAGGAAGGAGCTTGTAGAGAGGGCTCTGGACCTTGTTAGCTTAAATGATTTTGTTAAATTTAAACCGAAAAAGCTTTCTGGCGGTCTACTTAGAAGGCTTAATATTGCTTGCGGCATTGCTCACAGACCTGAGATTATCATTCTTGACGAGCCGACTGTGGCTGTTGACCCTCAATCAAGAAACAGTATTTTGGAAGGGATCAAAAAGCTTAACGATGAGGGCTCGACTATCATTTACACATCGCACTACATGGACGAGGTTGACTTTCTTTGTGACGATATAGTCATCATTGACAAGGGTAAGGTCATTGCAAAGGGCACTTCTGAAGAGCTTAAGGACATGATTACTATGAATGAAAAAATATCTTTTACTTCGAAAAATCTAAATGATGATGTCATTACAAAGATCAAGGCGCTTGAGCACTTACTTAGCTATGAGAACAAGGACGGCTCTGTCAAATTAAGCTTTGATCATGGCGATGGCTACTTAATGAACTTAATCAAGCTTCTTGATGAGAACAAGATTCGCTACAGCTCTCTAAATGTTGAAAAGCCAAGCCTTAACGACGTTTTCTTGGAACTAACTGGCAAAGATTTGAGGGATTAAGATGTTTTTGCACTCATTTAAAAATACATTTAGATACCTTTTAAGGCAGAGGGCAATGCTATTTTGGGCTTTGATATTCCCTATAGTTCTAGGGATATTCTTCAAGCTTGCCTTTGGCGGCATTAGTGATAACTGGAAGTTCAAGACCATAGGCGTGGCGGTGAACGAGAGCCTTATGGAGGATGAGAACTTTAGTAGTTTTATGAAGGAAATGGAGGACGAAGGTTACTTCAAAGTGACTCGTGCAAAGAGTGAAGACATCTTGGATGAGGACGATAGTATCAAGGCCTATGTCGAGTCGATGGACAAGATTTATACTAAGCGCTCTGGCATATCTGAGACTATAGTTGAGACGATCATGAATGTGTATTCACAAAAGGCTTCGATGGTGTCTAGGATCATGCAAAAGGATCCACGTGCTGATTTGAGCAAAATTTTGGATGTGGATAATCATATAAAAGATCTTTCTAGAAAAAATATGGATCCAGTCAATGCGTTTTTCTACACGCTTCTTGGTATGACGACTATATACGGCTACATGTGGGGAATGTATGTAATTTACCAATACGAAGCAAATCTTTCGGTTAACGCTAAAAGGAATGCGATATCGCCTGTTAAAAAGAGTGTAAGCCTTGGAGCCGCAGTGCTTGCGAGCTGGATTATTAATTTTGCGATAACTTTATTTTTCATATTTTACCTAAAAAATGGTTTAGGAATAGAATTTGGTGACAGAGCTCTTCCGCTTGTAGCTTTGTCGGCGCTATCGTCACTAACGGGCGTTGCTTTTGGCATTTTGCTAGGCGTATCAAATAAGGCAACGATCGACACTAAGATAGGTCTGGGTATCGCCATCACCATGACGATGTCGTTTTTGGCAGGCATGATGAAGAGCGATATGAAGGTGATTGTAGCTGAGAAGGCACCTATCATCAACAAGATCAATCCTGTTGCCATCGTGACTGATGCGGTCTGCTCACTATACTACTACGATTCGATGGATAGGTTTATGCAAAATATGATTTACTTAGGCATCGTTACAGCCATTTTCATTATAGTATCGCTATGTTTCATGAGGGGTAAAGAATATGAAAGTCTTTAAAAATTATTTCAAAATAGTATGGGCGCACAGGACAGCCATAATTCTATATACAGTTATATTTGCGGCTTTACTTGTATTTTCAACAAAAAGTGAGAACAAAGAGGCTTACAAGAGTGTCGGGGTTGATATATACTTAAACGACAAGGCAGGGACGGAGCTTTCGAAGGCGCTCGGCACATACTTAGCTAAAAATGACAAGATCGTGGACATGGATGAGTCCTTGGTCGAGGATAAATTGTTCTATGGATCGATAAGTGCTATGCTTGAGATACCTGAGGACTTTGACGAAGCGAGGGAAGTTTTATATAGGTCGGCGCCTAACGATATCTACGCGATGAATGTTAAAGAGAAGGTCAATATCTACTTAAGCCAAGTGGCTGCCTACGAGAAGGCCGGCTTTGATCTAAGTGATGCGATTAAGTATAGTGACGAGGACTTAGAAAAGAACTTTGATATAGCCATCAAAGGTGGAAGTGCTGTTAAAACTGACGAAGACGCGAGATTTTTCTTTAACTTCCTAAACTATCTACTTCTTTCGCAAATTATACTCATCGTCTCAATCATTGTCAAAGTTTACAAGAGAAAGAAGATTGCGATGAGAAATTTGGCCTCGCCTGTGCCAAGTAAAAAGATGAATCTATATCTAACGCTTGGGCACATCGCAAATGCGCTAATCGTGTGGTTTTTGTATATGCTTTTGTATGTGATTTTGTATAAGTATGATTTTTCAAAATTACACGTAAATCTTATGATGCTAAACTCACTTGTATTTACTACTGCTATAGTGCCGATGGCGCTGATGATATCAAGCCTAGTTAAGAACGACAACGCCGTTGGAGGAGTAACGAATGTAGTTTCACTCGGCTCGTCCTTCTTATGCGGCGCCTTTGTTCCGCAAGAGTTTTTAGGCGAAACAGCTTTAAAGATAGGAAAGATATTCCCGAGCTACTACTATATACAGAATAATGACGTTTTAGCCTCAAATCCAAGTTTTGACGCAATAAAAACGAATTTACTTATTATGCTTGGATTTGCAGCCTTGTTTATAGTTGTGACAGTTGTGGCGAAACCAAAAACAAATGACAATATTAATTAATTTCACGTTAAAATGTGCCCTTGAGCTCGTTCCTTCCTCGGCAATGCTCAGGTACATTTGTACATTCCGCTTGCCTCGTCGGTCCACGTCGCTCAATCATCACATTTTATTCGTGAAATTTAAAAATTGCATTAAATAAAAATATTTTAGCGCTCACTTAACTATTATCAAGTGGGCGCTATTATTTTGTGGTATAATTATATTAGCATACATATATTATAATGGAGGAGATAAATAAATGGGAACTTTAAGAGTAACAGGAAAAGGAAGATTATCATTAAAGCCGGATACCATTGTCGTAAGCTTCAAATCAAGTGCAGTCTACACTGATTATGCAGAGACCATTGCCATGGCAAGCAAGGCAACTAAGGACTTAAAGGCTCTTATAGCAAAGGCTGGCATCGATAGCGAGCTTCTAAAGACTACTAACTTAGACGTAAGTCCAGATTATGATACTTGGTACGACGACAATAACCATAGACATGAAAAGTTTATTGGCTACAAGTACACTCATAACTCAAAGATCAAGATTGATAATGACAACAAGATTTTAGGCAAGCTTTTATATGAAGTGAGTGCGTCGCCACTTGATGTGAGATTTGATATAAGCTACACTGTTAAAGATATTGAAAAGTCGAAAAATGATTTACTTAGAGAGGCTATCAAGGATGCAAAGGAAAAGGCGCAAATCCTTAGCGAGGCTGCAGGTGTTAAGCTAAAAAGCGTTGTAGACATTAATTACTCTTGGGGCGAGATTGAGATATATTCTGAGCCGCTAAGTTTAATGGATAGCCAAATCTGTGCTGCGCCATTGAAATCATTAGATATTGACATAGATGCTGATGACATCGATGTCAATGACACTGTAACAGTAGTTTGGGAGATAGACTAGTGAAGCTAGTAGAAATAGACGAAAGCTATTTATCACAAATAAAGGCTCTTTACGAAGAATCGGGATGGAGCGCTTATTTAGCTGATGACGAAAAGCTTAGTAGGGCGATAAAAAATTCTTTATTAACGCTTGGATATATGGATGGAGATGAGCTCCTAGGCTTTGTAAGATGCGTAGGAGACGCTGAACACGTAGTCTTAGTGCAAGACCTTATTGTTAAGAAGGATTATAGACGCAAGGGCTTAGCTAAAAAGCTTATGAAGGAAGTTTTTGAAAAGTATAAAAGTGTTCGATGGATACAAGTTAATACCGATGGTGAAGATGAAGTAGCCAATGCTTTTTACAAGGCCATCGGCATGAAAGAGATAAGTGAAGCGGGCGTAGTGAGCTTTTTTAAATAGGTGACAAAATGATAATTATAGAAATTTTATACTTTTTAATAATGTTTTCAATTAAAAGAGGCTCTAGTCCAGACACTATGCTATTTTTTACTACACCATTGATTGTTTTTACTGTCTTTGGTCTAGCAGAATTTATTGTGTGGGCAAATAAAAAATTTGATAAAGACAGTACGTCAAGTAAAATAAAATTAGCAGTGTATTTAACAGCGACTATGCTTATGCTAGTTGTGAATGTAACACTTGTTGCAATGAGCTTAAACCCAAGGACTTAGATGAATACAAAAAGAAGGAGCGGACAATTTGTCCGCTCCTTTCGTATGCGTAAAATTATTGATACATTGACTTTAATACTAGTGATAAGCCGCCATCTACAAGCAAATCACATCCTGTGATGAAGCTTGCCTCGTCGCTTGCTAAGAATTTTACTGCATTTGCAATATCTTCTGGCTCGCCAGTTCTTTGTGCTGGAGTATTTTCTACCATCTTTTTCATTATATCTGCATTGTCTTTTTGTGCGTTTTTTGCCATCTCTGTCATGATGATGCCTGGAGATACGGACATGATACGAAGTCCTTTTTTGCCGAACTTCATTGCGTTTGCCTTAACCATCTCAATAACGCCAAGCTTAGCAAAGTTATATGCGTTATCGCTATTGCCATTAACAAGGCCAGCGATTTTTTCTATAGCACCATCTTTGTCTGGCTCAATTAGCTCGTTGATGTATGCGTCACTCACGGGAACGATATGGCCCATCATTGACGCTATGTTTATAAGGACGCCGCCATTTGCAAGGTAGTCGTAAGCAGCATCAGTGATGAACTTAGTGCCTTTTAGGTCAACGTTCAAAACGGCTTCTACACTTGCTCCGACGCCTGAAACGCCAGCTGAGTTGACTACTGTCATCAAATCGCCCTTCTCTGAAGCAAATTCTAGTAGATCCATAACGCTTGTTTTGTCAGAAACGTCACAAGTCTTGTACGCGTACTTCGCTTTGCCAGTTTTTTCTAGCTCCTCGCACGCCTTTTTTAGCTTTTCCTCAGTTCTTCCAGTAATGATAACAAGACCACTATCAAAAGCCTTTGCGATTTCAAGGCCTATACCACTACCGCCGCCTGTAATTACATGTACTTTCATACTATCATCCCCCTTATTTATATATACCCAATTTGTGTTTTTGGGTATATATATTTAGAGGTGATACTATGAAGAACTATGCTCCACCATTTACAATGAATGAAACGATAGCTAAATTAGTAGATTCAATTGAAGCCGAATTAGATAGAGTAAATATAAAGCCGGGCAAAATCAATCCGAAGCTAAGAAAAGAAAATAGGATCAAGACTATACACTCGTCGCTTGCGATTGAAGCGAACACTCTTTCGCTTGAGCAGGTGACAAGCATCATCGCTGGCAAGAGGGTCCTTGGCAATCCAAACGAGATTAGAGAAGTGAAAAACGCCTATGACGCTTATGAGCTAATGCTTGAGATGAAGCCGGGTTCTATAGACGACCTTCTTAGAGCACACAGACTTATGATGCAAGGACTTATTAAGGAGAACGGCAGATTCAGGAGTGAAGGAGTTGGCATCTTCGATGGTGACAAGCTTATACATATGGCGCCGCCTGCAGATCTTGTAGCTGAAGAAGTAAGTGATTTATTTGCGTGGTATGAGGACTCGGACCTTCATCCACTTATTAAGAGCAGTATCTTTCATTATGAGTTTGAGTTTATTCACCCGTTTCAAGATGGCAATGGCCGAATGGGAAGGCTTTGGCACACAGTTTTATTAGGCACTTATAATGAAGTGTTTTACTGGCTTCCTGTCGAAGAGCTGATACAATCAAGACAGAAGGACTACTACGATGCTCTTGCCACTTCAGATAAAAATGTTGATGCGGCGTACTTTGTAGAGCTGATTTTGGAATTGATATTGGAAGCGCTAAAAGAATTAGAAAAATAAATATATTATATATGGGCATGTCATTTTATTATGGCATGTCTTTTTTTATAAGCAACACTATTTTTCACAAACAAGTTAAATATTTTTTATTATATCAGAAGAAAATTTATATAGAAAATTTCAATATAAAAGCCTGAAACTATTGAAAAATCTTATTTGTAATGAAGTAATCGTTGTGATATACTTAAGACGATAGCGATATCGATATAAACACGAAAGGGAGGGTTTATTATGAATTCATTTGAAAGAGCAAGGGAATTTGCTAAAAAATACATTGATCCCGTTGCAAAACAATTAGACGAAGAAGCAAAATTTCCAAAGGAAATTTTCGACAAACTAGGCGAAGAAGGTTTCTTTAAGGTGATGATACCTAAGGAAATGGGCGGTGAAGGCGGTACTATTAAGGACCACTCACAAATCTGTATGGCTCTAGCTGAAAGCTGCGCATCTGTTGGTCTATGCTACATGATGCATAACGTAGCACTTATGTGTATCTTAGCTAATGGTAATGATGAGCTTAAAAACAAGATTGTTAAAGAAATTCTTGAAGAAAGAAAATTATGTGCACTTGCATATAGTGAATTTGGTACAGGTACTCACTTCTACATCCCAGAAATGGGCATTGAACACAAAGATGGTTCTTGCGTATTAAACGGCTCTAAGTCAATGGTTACTTCAGCTGAATACGCTAGCTACTACTTAGTATTAGTACCTTCTAAGAAAGAAGGAGAAATCGATAACTGGGTAGTTCCTATAGACAAAGAAGGCGTTCATTTCGAAATGCAAGCTTGGAACGGTATGGGTATGAGAAGCAATGCATCTTGCCCAATGGTTCTTAAGGACGTTGAACTTGAAGATATGTACAGAATTGGCGAATGGGGTAGCGGTCAAGCACAAGTATTCTCAGTTGTTGCACCATACTTCATCTTAGGTCTAGCAAGTGTTTACTCTGGTCTAGGCAAAGCCATCTCTACAGCAGCTAACGAACATGCTATGAAGAGAAAATATCCTACAGGACAATCTCTATCAAATATTGAAACAGTTCAAATACACTTAGCTAAGATTTACAACAGAACTCACGCAGCAGAAGCATTTACAAAGCTTGCAGCTGAAAAGGCTGAAAGAGGCGACGCTGATGCAGTTGTTGACATCATCGCAGCTAGAGTTAACGCAAGTGAAGCAGCTATCGAAACATCTATCGATGCAATGAGAGTTGCTGGCGGTAAGGGCTATAACAAACAAAACCCTATAGAAAAATATATGAGAGACGCATATGCAAGTCAAATCATGGCACCATCAGTAGACGTGCTTACAATTTGGCTTGGTAAATTGATCACAGATCAACCAATACCATAGGAGGAAAGATGACTGATAAGATAAAAGTTGGAGCAGTTCTTTATGATCCAAAGGTTAGTATCATTTGGGACATGATCCACAAATTTTTTGAAGAAAGAGGCATGGAAGTTGAAGGCGTTTACTTCAAGGACTATGACTTACAAGTAGATGCTGTTGTTAACGGCGACATAGACATCGCTTGGAACTCACCATTGGCTTGGTTACAAACTCAAATTAGGACTCAAGGCAAAAGTGAAAATGGTCCTATGAGAGACACAGATAGAGACAGAAAGACTATCTGCCTAGTTAAAAAAGACTCAGGCATTAAGTCTTTTGAAGATCTTAAGGGTAAAAAGATAGGCTTCGGCGCATTTGATAGCCCTCAAGCAAGACTTATCCCTATCTATTATTTAAAGACTAAAGGCTTAGAATATGGCAAAGATTATGAAGAAGTTAGATTCGACAAGGGCGTTGGCCTTAACGGAGACCACGTTGGCGGTGAACTTGACGCTGTGAAAGCACTTGAAGCGGGAGATGTAGACTGCGCTTTCACTATCGACCTAAACTTCAACGCTTGGTCAAAGGACGGCACTATCGATGCAAACCAATTAGAAGTTTTAGGTGAAACACCTCACTTCGATCACTGTATATTCTCAGCTCGCGTAGGCTTCCCATCAGAAGACTTCAAAGCTTGGGCTAAAATTCTTCTTCAAATGGATTACAACGATCCAGAACACAAGAAGATCATGGACCTTGAAGGCCTTACAGAATGGGTTGAAGGCAGAACTAGTGGTTTCGAACAAATTACTAACGCCGATAAGTATTTAGACTTTTTCGGCAAGTACCGTGACTAGGGCATTCTCCACTTCACTTATAGGAAGCATGCCAAGAAATGAAGATATATTAAGGGCCCTTAGAAAGAGATCTAAGGGCTCTCTAAGTGAAGAGGATTTTATTAAGTTAATAGATGCTGAGGAAGAAGCCGTTGTTCGCATGCAAGAAAAGCACGGCATCAGCTACGTTACATCAGGCGAATTATCAAGAGATAACTACGTTTCATTTATATCGACAAAGTTAAATGGCGTTAAAATGATGTCCATGTCTGAGATGCTTGAATACATCGACGATAAAAAAGCCTTTGAGCAAATACTTTCTATACTTGACGTTCCAGCCATAAGCATAAAGAACGCTATATGTACAGGAAAAGTCTCTCGCAAGACTAACATCGTTTGTGACGAGCTAAAGAGACTTAAGGCAAGAACTGATCATAAGGTCAAAATCACTTTGCCAGGACCCTATCTAGTAACTCGTTCAATGTGGCTATATAACTTATCTAGCAAGGCTTACGGCTCTAAGGAAGAGCTTGGTGAAGACGTTATCAAAATCTATAAGGAAGAGATAGAAGAGCTTCAAAAGATAGGCGTCGACATAATTCAATTTGACGAACCAGTTTTAACTGAAGTAGTATTTACCGAAGGAAAGCCGCGTACTTTCATGTGTGCAGCACTTTCTGAAAAGAAGGATCCGACAGAGGAGCTAAAATTTGCAACTCACCTAATTAAGTCATGCATGAGCCATATCGACAGGACTAAGTCGATGCGCGCGCTTCACGTCTGCCGTGGCAACTGGTCCAAGGACGAGAGCATTTTACTAGAAGGACCATATACACCGCTAATCAAATTATTTGAAGACATCGATACAGACGCGCTATTCCTTGAGTTTTCAACAAAGAGAGCGGGCGAGCTAAAGAGTTTATTCGCTTCAGACAAAATTAGGGAAAAATACATTCTAGGTCTTGGCGTTATAAATCCAAGAACTGATGAGATTGAAGCTCATGAGGATATGGTCAAGAGAGCCGAAGAAGCGCTTGGCTACATCGACAAGGAAAGATTATTCTTAAATCCGGATTGTGGCTTCGCTACTTTTGCTAATAGGCCTGTATCAACACTTGAAATAATTGACAAAAAATTAGCAGAGCTTGAGACAGCAGTTAAAGAATTGAAGGAAAAACATGAGTAGCTACGGTAATTTCAATAGCACTGAAGAGATGGGCCGCTTTGATTTTACGATGAGAGCGACATCGAACGACATCAAAACCGTTAACAGCTACGGTGACATGGCCTTTATATCGACAGACCAAGAGCTTCCATACGATAACGAGAAAAAAGAATTATCGTCGGTGGAGATATTTTTGGCAGGAATTTTGGAGTCGATGATGCTCACAATCATTAGAGAAGCCAAAATCAAGAAGCTTTCGCTAGATGA
This sequence comes from Fenollaria sp. C0166D3, assembly GCF_056590255.1. Classification (NCBI taxonomy): domain Bacteria; kingdom Bacillati; phylum Bacillota; class Clostridia; order Eubacteriales; genus Fenollaria; species Fenollaria sp. C0166D3. The sequence continues at coordinate 108,323 of NZ_JBWPVU010000004.1, read as the reverse complement.
GATAGAAGCAAAGGCAGAAGTAAAGACCACAAACCCACTTCGTACGCTAAAAGTGGTCGGCGTCGACGATGCGCCGCGCATAGAAAAGATAAAGATCAAAGTTTATTATTATATAGACGATATTACAAGAGAAGAAGCAGATAAGTTTATGAGAGATGCTTTGGAGATGGATATGGTTTATAGCGGAGTGAAAAAGGGATTTAAGATAGAGATAGAATTTATATACGAACTATAGAAATCAAAATAGTAGGGGCAGATGCTCCCTACTATTTTTTTATCTTATAATTTACGGCAAAACTATAATTATATTCAATGGCAATGGAGGAGCTTAATGGGTAATATATAATTGGAAGATATTTCAAAAAAATATAAAGGGAGGTAATATTATGGATTACAAAAAAGAAAGAGAATTAAACGGAGAATTAAGCAAGGAGCTAATCAATTCATCACCAGAAATCATGAAAGCATTCGGTGATTTACACGCAGTTTACACAAAAGAAAGCGCTGCAACACTTATCGAAAAAGAAATGGTTGCCCTAGGCATCTCGATCACTATCAAGTGCATCCCATGTATGCTAGCCCACATAACAAGCTTCAAAAAAGCAGGCGGCACAAGAGAACAACTCATCGACGTTATCAAAACTTGTATTTTGATGAATGGTGGTCCAGGAACTGCGTATGGAGCGAAGGCCCTAAAAATGTTTGACGATCTCGATTAAAAATTTTAAAAGTCTTGTGGCAAGCCCATAAGACTTTTTTCATGCCAATGGGTATATATAATATAGATGACGATTACTTATATATTAGGAGGTAAAAATGTTTTACGATTATAAAGTTAAGAGCATATCAGGTGAAGATGTATCCATGTCAGAGTACAAGGGCAAAGTGGTACTTATAGTTAACACAGCGAGCAAGTGCGGTTTTACTAAGCAATACGAAGGCCTTGAAGAACTCTACGAAAAATATAAGGACCAAGGTTTTGTCATCTTAGGCTTTCCATGTAACCAATTTGGATCGCAGGAGCCAGGCGGCAATGAAGAGATAAAAAATTTCTGCACTTCTACATTTAGCGTGACCTTTCCCATGATGTCAAAGATTGATGTCAATGGTGATGACGCTGATCCATTATACAAATTTTTGAAAAAAGAAAAGGGCGGCATCTTAGGCGACGAAATCAAATGGAATTTTACAAAATTCTTGATAGATAGAGAAGGAAACGTTGTCGATAGATTTGCTTCACAAAAAACACCAAAGGCATTAGAAAAAGAAGTAGAAAAACTATTGTAGTATTAAATATTTTAATTTTAGCACTCATATAATTATGGGTGCTATTTTATCGCATAAAACTCTTGACATATTAGTTAGCTTATGCTAACATGTAATCAATATTAATGTTTTTAAAGAAAGGAGGCTTATTAATGAAGCTTTCTATGAAAAACTTACTTAAAAACAAAAGTTATTTAAGCTATTTTTTCGCGAGTGCTTTGTCGATGGGCTCGTCAAATATTTTGCAATTTGCCCTGGCTTTATACATCTTGGATATGACTGGCTCGCCCTTGATTTATGCCTCTATACTTTCTATAATCATAATTCCGAGGATACTATTGACACCCATAGCTGGCGTTTTAGGCGACAGACTAAGACGTATAGATATAATGAAGGTTTTAAACTTTGCTCAGGCACTTCTTATGCTAATATATGCGATATTTGCAATTTTTTACAAAAACATTTCTCTTATTGCGGTTTACGCTCTTGTAATTCTTCTTGAGATGATTGAGGTTTTTTATAATGCGGCGGAAAATTCAATACTTGCTGAGATTATTGATCAAGATCTAATGGAGGAAGCTGTCGCTTTTTCAAAGGTGGATGATGGAATTGTCTATGTGACTACACCTATGCTTGCGGCATTTATTTATAAGCACTTTGCTTTGAGTGGATCTTTTATTTTAGTTTGTATTTTAATGATTCTAACATTTATTTTAAATTTCTTTATAAAAACGCCTTTTGAGGTCAAGGGCAATCACGAAGGGAAAAATTCTTTTAAAAGCTATTTTACAGATTTTAAAGAAGGTCTAGTTGAGCTAAGCAAAAATAAATTCGCTAAAGTTTTTGTCGTTGTAGCTCCTTTAATAAATTTTTCTTTTGATGCGGTTTGCTCAGTAATTATAACTTATGTTTTTTTAGAAGTCTTTAAGCTTGATGAATATGTTTATGGCGCCTATAGAACGATAACTTCTTTAGTGAGCATAACTTTGCCATTTATCATACTTCCTCTAGTTAAAAAATTTAAGCCTTTAAAATTATTGAAGTATGCTTCTTTATCTATAGCCACATGCATCTTTTTAATGGGAGTTGCTGTTTATTACGGCAGTTTGGATTTGGAAAATAATGTGATTATTAGCGTTATCTTAATAACTATATTTGACTGCTTAATAATTAGCTCAGTTATGCCTCTTAATATAGCGACACAGGTTTTCTTTCAAAAGAATGTCAAGGATGAGTACAGAAGTAGGATTTTATCAGTGCTTAGGATGCTTGTTTTATCATCGATACCTCTTGGCAATATGTTCTACGGATTTTTAGCAAATACATTTCAGGCTCATATATGTATTTTAGTTGGCAGTTTAGCTGTTTTTATGACATATCCACTTATTTTATATCTATCGAGAGAATAAAATGGTCTTGACAAATCAGTTAGCATGTGCTAATATATCATCAAGGAGTTAGACACGCCTAACTAATTTATCTGAAAGGGAGAGTGCCATGTGCGAAGTGAAGTTTGAGTACATCTTGGCAAATCACTGTGCCCCTGTTCTTATGGGGACTAAACTATCGAATTTAATATCTCTATCAAAGGCGAAGCTATCTTATGACGAGGAGCTTCTAGAGAAGTACAAGGGCATCTTTAAGGTTTATGGCATTGCGATTGAAAAGCTTTGTGAGTGTGAATCAAGTATGCTTCTACTAATCTACAATGAAGAGAGGCTCTCTAGGTACATTCAAAAGCCTAGGATAAAAGCCTTTTTAAAGGACTACGGCTACGAGACAATTGAGCTCGATGCGTGCCTATTGACTCTTAAGGCTAAGCTAAGGCACTTTGAGTTCCCGCATGAGATTGGCGTCTTCCTTGGCTTTCCCATTGACGATGTTATTGGCTTTATCGAGAACGAGGGACAAAATTATGTCTATTGCCGCTACTGGAAGGTTTACGCAAGGCCTGAGAGCACTAAGCGCACCTTTGATTTCTATGATGGCCTAAGGACTTTCGTCAAGACTAAGCTTATGGAGGGCTATACGATTGAGAGGCTTATGCGTGAGGTATATCAAGGCGGAGAGGCTTTGCACAGCTTAATAAATGCAGCGTGATATGTATGTGGGTAGAGATCTACTCACTTTTTTCTTGCAAATAAAAAATCTCATGAGCTTATCTCATGAGATTTGTATTTTATTCATATTAATAATCGCCATTAAGTGGCAAGACATAAGGTCTATCGTTTCTGATTATAATTTCTGAATCAACTTCGTAGACTTTTTTTATGTTTTCTTCTGTCAATACTTCTTTAGCTGAGCCGACTGAGATTATTCGTCCTTCCTTCATAAGTACGATTTTATCTGCAAAGGCGCCAGCTAGGTTTAGGTCGTGAAGTACTATTGCGTAGCTTATATCGCTTTTCTTCACTATATTCATAAGATGAAATTCTTGTCTTATATCCATAGCGCTGACCGGCTCGTCCATGAGCATAAGGCGCGGCTCTTGCGCAAATGTTTTCGCTGCCATGACACGGGCCTTTTCTCCGCCAGATATCTTTAGTATGGATTTTTCTCTAAGCTCATCTAAGTTCATCAGTTTTATTGATCTATCGACGATTACTTTATCATCTTTACTTAGCTTTGCGTTCCACGGCACATAAGGGTAGCGGCCCATCTCAACTATTTCCTCGACTTTAAAATCGAAAGACGATTTATTTTCTTGATGCATCATGGCAAGTATTTTTGCTTTTTCCTTTGCCTTATATTCGTCTAGCTTTTTCCCTTCGAGCAAAATTTCACCCGCATCAGCTTTTAGGTAGCCTGAAATTATTCTAAGCAGTGTTGTCTTTCCACAGCCATTTGGTCCTATGATTATAACTTTTTCACCATAATCAATGCTAAAGCTTATATTGTCTAAAACTTTTTTCTCTCTATAGGAGAAGGATAAATTTTTTAATTCTAATATCTTCATTTTAAATTTCTCCTATAGCGCACTAGTAGTATTAAGAATAGCGGTCCGCCTATGAGCGAGGTAATGATGCCGACTGGTATTTCAAAGCCGCCTAAAAGTGAGCGCGCAATTGTATCTGATAATAGCATAAATATAGCGCCAAAAACGAAAGACGCTTTTAGTAGAAATTTATGCTCGCTTCCGAAGATCAGTCTTATGAAGTGCGGCACTATAAGGCCAACGAAGCCTATGATACCGCTGACCGATACGGCGATGGATGTCAGAAGCGCGCAAATAAGCAGCATGTTTCTTTTTAATCTCTTTGTGTCTAGACCCATAGTCATCGCTTCTTCTTCGCCCATAACAAGGACGTTGAGGTCTTTGCCGTGATATATTGTGAAGAATATCCCTATGACTGTTGGCACGAGTATTGTTAATACATGGTTCCAGCTCTTTGCATTGAAGCTTCCCATAGTCCAAGTCATAATCTTCATCGCTTCGTCTTGGTGGGCAAGCATCATTAACGAGATAAAGCTAGAAAGCACTGTACTTATTACTACTCCTGTTAGCAATAGCGAGAATGTATCTACTCCTCTCTTTGTTTTTGAGATGAAGTATACTAGTATGCTTGTTAATATCGCACTAAGAAAGGCTGCTAAACTAACTATGGAATTACCAAGAAGCATCATTGGCGGCAAGAATATGATGGCGATGGTCGCACCAAAGGCCGCACCTGATGATATACCTATTACATATGGATCTGCCATGGGATTTTGAAATATTGCTTGATAGACTGCTCCTGCCATTGACAGAAGGCTGCCTGTAAGTACAGCGAGTATTATTCTTGGTAGTCTCACTTCAAAGATAATAAAACGGATGGAGTCATCACATGTGACCCCATCCATCCCATATTTTATCCATTCTAGTATTGATCTAAGTATTAGTTCAGGCTCTATATATACCGAGCCTAAAGTTACTGCATAGACCATAAGTGCAAGGAGCACTACGCAAGATAAAGATAAAAATAGATTTTTCTTCATTAAAATTCTAAGTCTTTAATTACTTCTGGATGAGCTATCTTTAGTAGTTCCTTTAAGCCTTCTGTAACGACTCTGTTTGATGCTCTTGAGAAGATATCATTATTTATTTCAATAACTTTTCCATCTTTAACAGCGCTTAAACCTTTGTAGGCAGCTCCTGTTTTTATAGTTTCCATTGCCCAAGCTGGAGTTAATAAATATGTTGGATTCTTCTTTATAAGCTTTTCAAGAGTATATTTAAAGCCATCTGCATCTGCGCCAGCATTAGTATAGCCGCAGATATTTAAGATTTCATTCATAAATGAAGTTTTGCCGTGAGTAAATTCTCCGCTTTCGCCAGTGCTTACAACGATGTATGCGCTTGGCTTATTAAGATTCTTTGTCTTAAGAGAAACTTGAGCTAATTTACCCTTCATAGTTGAGATAAGGGCTCTTCCTTCATAGTTTTTATCAACTATAGTTGCTATAGTTTTGATTGATGCATAAGTTTCTTCCATTGAGTTTGGTGTATTGAATGCAATTATTTCCATGCCAGCCTTTTTAAGTTGATTTAATACGTCTTCTTTGAAATGTGTTTGAGCGATAACTACTGTTGGTTTTTGAGCGATAACTTTTTCAATCGATGGTTCAAGCATTGTTCCAACTGAAGTAATTTTGGCAGCTGCTGCAGGGTAATTGCAGGAGTCTGTTCTTGTTACAAGCATATCCCCTGCGCCTAAGTCAAAGATAATTTCTGTAACGCTTGGGGCAAGAGATGCCACTTTTTTATGAGTTTTTGTAACAGTGTAAGTATCTTCTTTGACTGGAAGAGTATTTTCTTTGTTCTTTTCAAGCTTTAAGCCCTTTGTCTTTTGATCATATACAACATTGTAGTTTAAAGTTTCGAATAAAGTTCTTAATGGAATTAAAAATTCATTTCCTTTAATTTTAGTCTTTGTGTCCATGGCAAATTTTGTTCCATTGACAGTGAACTCATTAGTGTTTTTCTTGAAGACCAAGCTTGCCTTGCCATCACTTACAACGTAGGCGCCGTCCTTCATTTCAGTTTTAAGACCGTAGTCTTTTAATGATGAAAACTCAATATATGTTCTTGAGCTTTCCTTTACTAAATCTTTTGCGTTCAATGATACAGGTGCTGCATAGCAAACATTAAATAACATTAAAACGACAAATAGAAGAGATAAAAATCTTTTCTTCATAATAAAGCCTCCTATAAAAAATTTACATACATATCGTATGCTTTAAGCGATAAAAAAAAGGATTAATTAAAAATTAATCCCCTATGATTAGCATGCAAAATAAAGAGTACTGCTACTCTTAACAAACTAATATTAATATCGCCTCTCCAAAAAATATTTTACAATAGATTTTGATAATTGTCAAGTCAGTAAAGCTTTTAAAATAGAATAAAAGTGAGACGTTTACTTTTTTTCTTGCTATTATCCCCAATTCATTATATAATTATCTTGAGGTGTTCTTATGATATTAATAGTTGAAGACGATAAAGACATAAACAATTTAATCAAGGAGCTCTTAAGTGAGCGCGGTTTTGAGACGAAGCAAGTGTTTGACGGGGCTGAAGCGGTTGATTACCTAAAGAATAACGAGGTGGATCTAATGCTTCTTGACCTTATGATGCCTAAATTAATGGGTGAGGACGTGATTAATTACGCGAGGTCCAGAGATATGAAGATGCCTATCATAGTTCTATCTGCTAAGATTGACAAGGCAACTAGACTTGGCTGCCTTGACCTCGGCTGCGACGACTTCATCATGAAGCCCTTTGATACTGACGAGCTTATCAGCCGTGTTAGAGCGCAGCTAAGACGCTCCAACGCTTACAATAGGCTTGGTGAGAAGGCTGTGCGCTTTGAGGACTTCTACCTTGATAACGACAACAACGTTATCAGCTTTAAAGAAGTGCCCTTAAATTTAACACGGATGGAGTATAAATTACTTAGGCTTTTAATCGAAAATCCGAAAAAAGTCTTCACTAAGGAAAATCTATACAGATCCGTTTGGGAAGACGACATCTACTCGGACAACACGATCAACGTACACATATCAAACCTCAGAAATAAGCTAAAGGAGATTGACCCGGACCATAAGTACATAAAAACTGTTTGGTCCATAGGTTATATATTGAAATGATAAATTATTTTGAAAAATCAAGCGAGATACTTGAGAGCCTTTACGGCGTGACTAAGCACAAGCGCGATATGACTAGCAATGAGAATATGAAGAGGCTCATAGAAATATTTGAGCTTGACATATCGAATCTAAATGTGATTCACGTCGCTGGAACTGTTGGCAAGGGCTCGTTTTGCATTATCCTTGACAATATTTTAAGACAGGCAAATCTTAAGACTGGCCTCTTCGTTGGGCCTTCGATTGAAGGGATGAACGACAGGATACGTATAAACGGTGACTTCATTCCGCCTGAACGCTTTTATCACTACTTAAAAACCATAGTCGATAAGATCAATGAGCTTGAGATCAATTGCATTTATTTCGAGATAGTGACTCTCATCGCTCTTATGTACTTTGCCGACGAAGGCGTTGATTTCGCCATCTTCGAAGTGGGCGTTGGCGGCCTTTATGACTCGACAAACTGCTTTACACAAAAGGCGGCTGATGTCATTATGAAAGTTGACTATGACCATCAAAATGTACTTGGCGACACTTTAGAGGAGATTGCCTTTAACAAAGCTGGCATCATTATGCCATTTGACACGGTTTACGTCTACCCTCAAGGGGAGAATGTTATAAATGTAATTAAAGACGAAGCAGATAAGGTCGATGCCAAGGTAAAAGTTTTGAATGGTAAGTCCATAAGCATAGGTAAAACTGATACGGAAACTGACTTTACTTACGATGGAAAGGACTATAGCATAAGTCTAGCGGGCGAATTTCAAGCGAAAAACGCAGCTATGGCAGTTTGGGTAGCAAAGGACCTTGCAAATAGATTTAGACTCGATATAAGTGAAGACGCCATTAAAAGAGGCTTAAGCGAAGTTAAGTGGCCATGCCGCATAGAGACTGTTAAGGAAGATCCATACATCATCATCGACGGGGCACACAACGAGGCGAGTGCTGCTGAATTAAAGAAATATTTGCTTAGCCTTGATAGAAAAGTCATCATGATTACATCGTTTTTAAAGGATAAGGATTATAAAAAGGTTTTCGAGACTTTCGATGGGCTTGATGCGGACTTTATCGTGACTAGCCTTGTCTACAAGGGCAGGGACTTTGAGTTTGAAAAGCTGGCTGAGGCCATCGGCGAAAGGAGAGGCATCTACTTTATAAAAGACAACAAAGAAGCCTACAAGAAGGCGCTTGAGCTATATACAGACGATGCTGTCATAGTTGTTGCAGGCTCACTTTACCTTGCGAGCGTGTTTAGAGACTTAATTTTGGGACTTAAGCATTATAATTAAGATTTTTGGGTATATAGTTTAAGAGGGAGTGATGAAATGAAATTAGTATTTTTAATTGGCTCACAAAGAGAGGGCTCACTGAATAAACTATTAGCAAAGGAAATAGAAAAGGAATTTGCTGATTACGATATCGTAGAATATTATCCAAATGACTTTAAAATGTTTAATGGGGATCTTGAACATCCTGAAGAAGCTTGGATCAAGAAGATTAGAGAAGATATTAGAGAAGCAGAAGGCGTCATCATTGCTTCACCTGAGTACAACTACTCAGTTCCAGGCACTGTCAAGAACATGATTGACTGGTTATCAAGACCAAATGATGAAGAAAAGTACCTAATCGGCGGCAAGAACTTTGCTGTGGTTGGCGTAACACAAGGACTTGACGGAACAAGACTTGCGCAAAAAGAACTTATAGCAGTACTTCATCAACTAAGAGCAAATATTGATGCGATGAACACAATAAGCATTCCATTTGCAGATGAAGAAGGTAAATTCATAGCCGATAATAAAGAAAGAATCAAGGACTTCGCTGATAAGTTCAAGAAATTTATAGAAAAATAGTTTTTTATCGATATGGGCCGCGAGAAGCGGCTCTATTTTTATGTCAGAGCCTTAGTAAAAATATTATTATAATCATGTAAAATGTGATATAATGAAAAGAGGAAGAGGGCGAAGGCTTTGAAAAAGATAAGAGCGGGCATAATAACAGGCATAATATTTATAATCAATATATTATTCTATTATAAAAATTTTATTTACAAACTAGCTTTGGATCAAAGACCAAGGCTTATTTTATTGACACTTGCAATCATACTAACATCGGCGATAGAGCTAGCAGTTTTATTTGCCTTTACTTCAAGGGTATATAGAGCAGCCGTCATAGCCGTAGCAGGCTTTGCCAAGATAGCCGCAAGCGTTTTTTATGCAGAATTTGCAAACTTTGATCTTTTCTCAAGATTCGGCCAAACGAAAGAGCTTAAGGGCACGGGACCAGTTATTCGCGAGAATATCAGCGTATTTTTAATCGTGATTATACTACTCTCACTAATAAATATTGTCTTAGTCATGACGAGCGAAAAAAAGAAGGGCAGCGTGAAGCGCTCAGCCATTGGCATAGGTTTAGCCGCGCTATTAATAATCGCGCCGCAATACCTTTATGGAAGCATCTTTGGTACAGAGCTTTACTCGACCATTGCCATGAGTAAGCTAAAGAGAATTGTAGACGAAAGAGCTATGCGTGACGAGAGCATGGAGATGGACGCCCGAAGAGAGTTTAGAGAGAGAAAATTTACTTCGAACGATTTCACTGGGCTTGCGAAGGGCAAAAACATCATTGTAATTCAGTGCGAAAGCCTTCAAAATACCTTTGTGAACAAAGAGTACAACGGAGAGGAGATCACTCCATTTATGAACAGACTCATCAAGGACGAGGGCAGCATCTACTTTGATAACTACTTCGAACTTTTGGGCATGGGCAATACATCGGATGCGGAGTTTGTCTCGCTTAACGGCCTTTATCCTTCACTTAAGGGGCAGGCCTACAAGCTTTATGAGGGCTGCGACAACTACGGTCTCTTCACATCGGCAAAGGACCACGGCTACAGGACCATGGCCTTTCATGGCAACACTGGTAAGTTCTACGACAGAAGGCATTTTTATGAAGATCTTGGCGTGGATGACATCATGCTTGGCGAGGAATTTACTCAAGACGAAATCATCAACATGGGTCTATCTGATAAATCATTTTTCAAGCAGTCCATGGCGAAGTATAAGGACGCTGCGCAAAATGGCGATAAGTTCTTTTCCTTCATGATTACGCTTACAACGCATACGCCATTCATCTTGCCAGAAGAGCTAGCAAGCATTAAGCCCTTACCTGGCGATGAAGATGATTATGTATATAGATACGCTAAGTGCGCGAGATACACCGACGAAGCCATAGAGAGCTTCTTCAAAGATTTGGATGAGCTAGGTCTTTTAGACGACACGGTCATAGTGATTTATGGTGACCATCATGCGATGACAGTTAAAAATGCCGAGCGACAAGAATCGATTAAGAAATGGCTCGGCAAGGAGCTTGACTACGATGAAATGATGAACATACCGCTAGTAATCAGAGTTCCCGGCTACAAAGAAAACGCGCAAAGGCACAATATAGGCAGCCAGCTAGATTTATACGCGACACTTATTAATTTACTTGATTGGGACAAGACAAAGTACCCTAACATGGGCGTCGACCTACTTGATGACGAAGCAAGCAAGGACAACATCGTTTTTCCGCTAACCCATCTTGACAAAGGCAGCTTCATCACAGACGATACGCTTTTTGTCTATCCGAGAGACAGAATTTTTGACCACGGCCGCTACATCGACCGCAAAACTCGTAAGGACCTCCCTATAGCTGAGGCGAAAGAGCTTTCTAAGAGAGCAGTCATCACCACAAACTATGGATATGGTCTTGCCACTACGAACAAACTTTTGGATTTAGTAGAAAAAACTTCCGAAGAAGATAAAAGTACTAGATGATCATAGGCATATTGCCTTAAAGAGAGTGAATAAAACGTGTAAAATTAATTAGAGTGGCAGCGAAGCCATTCTCAAAGATAAAAAGGAATTAACAAAATAGTAACAAATTTATGAACTCTATTGAAAAATATCGCGCCTTGTATTATAATATGAGAAGTAAAAGGAGTTTGATTATGAAAAAGAAATTTGTAATATCTTTTATAGTCGCGTTTCTAGCCTTTGGCTTTGTGTTTTACAGGGCGCAAAAGAGGATCAATAACGGCGAATTAAAAGGTAATGATAATATAGAAGAAAATCAAGTTGAGGAAGAGGCTCAAGAAGAGGAAGAAACGGAAGAGGAGCTAAACCCGATATTCCCAGACGACCAAAAGGTTTTGAAGGAAGAGCACGGTAATGAGCTTTGTTTCTTGCTCATGGGTATAGATAAGAGAGATGCCGGTCAAAAAGAGATGAGGGGACAAAGATCAGACACAATGATGCTTTGCAAAGTAAACTTTGACGACGGCTCAATCAAGATGCTAAGCCTTCCTCGTGATAGTATAGTAAAGATTAAAGGTGCAGATGACAAACTTACACACGCCCACTCATATGGCGGACCAGCGCTATCTCTAAAGACTGTTAGAGACTGGCTAAAGCTTGATGTGCGCTACTACGTAAGAGTTGACTACAAGGCAGTAGAAGACCTAGTGGACATAGTTGGCGGCGTAGAATTTGACGTGCCAATCGATATGAACTACCACGACACAACAAAAGGAAACGAACTGCACATCAATATTAAAAAAGGTAAGCAAACAATTACTAAGGATAATGTTATAGGTCTACTTAGATTTAGAAAAGGTTATACTGATTCCAATTACGGAGTTGCTGACTATGGTAGACAAAGGACACAACAAGATTTTATGAAGGAACTTGCTAAAAAAGTATTGAGACCCGAAAATATATTGAAGATTGGATCAATTTGGAACACAATCAATAAAAACGTTAAGACAAACATCCCAGGAGGCACCATCGCTACATCCATACTACAAGTTGGTATAGGTAGAGTTCACGCAGATAAGATGGAAACAGCTTCACTAATAGGTAAACCAGGCAGCGTACACGGACTAAGCGCATTGGTAATACCGAAGAAGGAGATTGAGGAGAAGGTGTATCCTTGGTTTGGAGATTATCGCTTCAAATAATTTCGCATTCGATTTGCGATCTTGGCTAGTTTCGAATTATTTTGTCGCTGCGGAGTGCGTTTAGCACACCTCACTCCAAAAAATTCTGTACAACGCCAATCTCATCAAATCGCTCTGCAAAATTTGTTTGTGCAGACTCTATGTTTATTAAAATGTATATTTTAAAGAAGGCAATTGCCTTCTTTTTTTATGCTTGTATATGATTTTTCATTCAAGTGGGATATTAAACTAGTAGTGAGAAAATTGATTTTCACGAGCGCAGCATTCGGAATAAATTGCATTAATTTCTTTGCGCAACGAGCCGCCCGTGGGCTCATCTAGCTGAGCGAAGCGAACGAATATGAGACCACAGGTGAGTAAGCTTAGAAATTAACAATTTATGTAGACCAGCAAGTGAAGGAAAACAATTTTCGATGTGCAATGCTTAGGCATGACATATACATTACGCTTGCTTCGTCAGTCAATTACGCTTTTTTATCCATATCGCATAATGATACAGTTATTTAACTTACGAAAATATATGAAGAAATCTTAACAATTTATTTATAATTTCCTATTGCTAATCGCCACTATATGTAGTATAATAATATTTGCAAAGAGGAGAAGCAATCAAAATATTGTGGAGGTATGAGATGTATATATTCAAGAGAAGCGGCGAAAAAGTGCCATTTGACGAATCTAAAATTGTTGTAGCTATTAAAAAGGCGATGAATTCTTCAACAGGGGTATATGAAGAAGGTCTTGCTGAAAAGATAGCTGACGAGATCAAGAGGGAAGCTGTTGTAGCTGAAAGACCTCTTTCGATTTATGATATCGAAGACAAGGTTTACTACAAGCTTATCGAGAACAAAAATCCGGCTACTGCCAGAAGCTATGAAAACTACAAGGCTGTTCAAGCTTTCAAAAGAAAGATTAATACTACTGACGAGAGCATTATCGGTCTTCTTGACAGAAAAAACAGCGACTTAATGAAGGAAAACTCTAATAAAAACGCTCACATCGCATCTACTCAAAGAGATTTGATTGCTGGTGAAGTATCTAAGGACATTGCTAGAAGGCTAATGATTGACGATGACCTTCTTCAAGCGCACGACGAAGGCTCCATCCATTTGCATGATATGGACTACATCATTCAACCTATGTTTAACTGCTGCCTAGTTAATATGAAAGACATGCTTGACAACGGCACTGTGGTTAATGGTAAATTGATTGAAAGCCCAAGATCGTTCCAAGTTGCCTGCAATGTCATGACTCAAATCATTGCACAAATCGCATCAAACCAATATGGTGGCCAATCCATTGACATAAAATGTCTTGCGAAGTACTTAAGACGCAGCTACGAAAAGAATTTGAAGCTTGCTAAGGAAATGTTTGATGACGAGGCAAAGCAAGACGAATTAGCAAGAAAACTTACTCAAAGGGATCTTGAAAGCGGCATACAAACTATACAATATCAAATAAATACACTTATGACTTCGAATGGTCAAGCGCCTTTCGTTACTCTATTCATGCACATGGAAGATGATTTTGAGTACGCGGATGAGCTTGCGATGATCATCGAAGAGATCTTAAAGCAAAGAATTCAAGGTATCAAGAACGAATGCGGTGTTTATGTGACTCCAGCTTTTCCAAAGCTTGTTTATGTTCTTGATGAAAATAACGTTCACAAGGACTCGAAGTACTACTACTTAACTCAAACTGCTATCAAATGTACTGCTAAGAGGATGTACCCTGACTATATCTCTGCTAAAAAGATGAGAGAAAATTACGAAGGAAATGTTTTTGCGCCTATGGGCTGCAGAGCCTTTCTATCGCCATGGAAGGATAAGGACGGCAACTACAAGTTTGACGGTAGATTCAACATGGGAGTTGTTTCTCTAAACTTACCGCAAATAGCTATCGTTAGCGGCGGCGACGAAGAGAAATTCTTCGAAATTCTTGACAAGAGACTTGACCTATGCAGAAAGGCTTGTCTACTTAGATACGATATCTTAAAGAACGTTACAAGCGATTCATCTCCAATTCACTGGAGACACGGCGCTATCGCTAGACTTAACGAGCACGAGCCAATCAGACCACTTCTTGAGAATGGTTATGCCACAGTAACTTTAGGCTACATCGGTCTATATGAAGCGACTTACCTAGTTCGCCACACTCCTCATACTGATGAGCACGCAACTGATTTTGCTCTTAAAGTAATGAGAAAAATGAATGAAAAATTACAAGCTTGGAAGAAGGAAGATGGCCTTGGCTATGCGCTTTATGGCACTCCTGCTGAAAGCCTTTGCTATAGATTTGCAAAGAAGGACCTTGAAAGATTTGGCGAGATCAAAAACGTTACTGACAAGGGTTATTACACAAACTCTTTCCATGTTGATGTTAGGGAGCATATATCTGTATTTGACAAGTTCAAGTTTGAAGCTCAATTCCAAGCACTTTCAAAGGGCGGATGCATCAGTTACGCTGAAATACCTAACATGGGCCATAACTTAGAAGCGCTTGAAACTATAGTTGATTACATTTATGACAATATTCAATATGCAGAATTCAATACAAAATCCGACTATTGCCACGTTTGCGGCTATGACGGTGAAATCATTATCAATGATCATAACGAATGGGAATGCCCACAATGTCATAACAAAGACCAAGCTAAGATGAATGTTACAAGAAGGACATGCGGCTACCTTGGCGAAAACTTCTGGAATGAAGGAAAAACTAAGGAGATAAAGCAAAGGGTACTTCACATATAATGAATTACGCGCAAATTAGGAAATATGACATAGCGAACGGCCCAGGCGTTAGAACGACTATATTCTTAACGGGCTGCACCTTGAATTGCAAAAACTGTTTCAATAAAGAGTACCAAAACTTTAACTTTGGCAAAGTCTTTGATGGAAAGGCCTTTGCTGAGCTTATGGACTGTTTAAACGATGACAATATTCGCGGCCTATCGGTTTTAGGAGGAGAGCCCTTCGATAATCTTGATGGACTTAATGATCTTATCAAAAACGTGAGAGAGAGGTCTGAGAAAGACATTTGGGTCTACTCCGGCTACACATTTGAAGAGCTAGTTCAAAAAGACGGGGCTATGGACGTCTTGAAGAACATAGATGTTTTGGTTGACGGACGCTTTGTAGAAGACTTAAAGGACTTGAAGCTAAAGTTCAGAGGCTCCTCTAATCAAAGGATCATCGATATGAAGAGGACGCTTGAGATAGGTAAAATTTTACTCATGGATAAATATATGAAAGAAGATTGATTATTCAGTCTTCTTTTTTTACGCCTAATTTTACAAGGTGGCAAATCCATTAACATAGAATAGATAGATAGAAATTTATTTTTATAAAAAATTCTTGACAAAGAGGGGAATTTATTGTATACTTACAAGGTAACCTTGCTCTTTATTTATTAAAGAGCCATAAGTCCAAAAGGAGGTGGAAAGATGAAAAAATATGAAGCAATGTATGTTTTTTATCCTGAAACAAGTGAGGAAGCTAGAAATAAATTCCTTGATAGGGTAAAATCAATAATCGAAGCTGAAGAAGGTAAAGTAACTAACACTGATGATTGGGGCCTAAGAAAATTAGCATACCAAATCAAATTTAAAACAGAAGGCTACTACTTCTTAATGAACTTTGAAGCAGAAGAAGACACTATTCTAGAACTTACTAGAGTAGCAAGAATCACTGACGTTTTACTACGTCACATGATAGTAACAGACGAAGATAAATAAGAGGTGAAGAGATGAACGTATGTAGTTTAATCGGAAGATTAACAAGAGATCCTGAGCTTAGATACACACCTAACACAAATCAAGCAGTTATCACATTTACTATAGCTGTTGATAAGGGCCTATCTAGAGAAAAAAGAGAAGAAATGGAAGCAAAGGGCATGCCAACAGCAGACTTTATTTCCATCGTAGCTTGGGGAAGAACTGCAGAGAATATCAGTAATTATGTTTCAAAGGGCAACATGGTTGGAGTAACAGGTCGTATTCAATCTAGAACATATGAAGCTAAAGACGGTACAAAAAGGTACGTAACAGAAGTCATAGCTTCATCCGTAGAGTTCCTAGAAAGAAAGAACATCACATCACAAGCTCCAAATCAATCACATGAAGATTACTTCAATTCAGACGAAGATTTTTCAAACATTGACGACGGCTTTGCTCCTGGAAGCAATAGGGATATTCCATTTTAATTAAAGGAGGGAATATAATGCAAAGAAGATTCAGACCTAGAAAAAAAGTATGTGCTTTCTGCCAAGAAAAGAATGAACACATCGACTATAAAGATGTAGCAAAACTAAGAAAATACATCACAGAAAAGGGTAAAATCTTACCAAGAAGAATAACAGGCACTTGCGCTAAACACCAAAGAGAAATCACAAAAGCTATTAAGAGAGCAAGACAAGTGGCGTTACTTCCTTACACTCAAGATTAGTACGTTTACGTGCTAAAATTGCGGTATAGCGAAATAAATAAATTTTTAAAGACTTTCATAGAAGTGAAAGTCTTTTTTAAATGCACTTCGCATAATCCAGCGTAGTGCGAAGCACCAAGGTTCCCGGGTACCCGCCCGATGCGAAGCATCGTGGAAGGGTGGGGTTCTTCTTTAATCTAAAAAATCAGGCGAAATTTTTTGCGCACTTTTGTGCTAAAATTGCTGTATAGCAAAATAAAGAAATTTTTGGTATTTATTGAATAAATATTATTAAAGGCTTTCACTTTAGTGAGAGCTTTTTTAACGCTTTATTACAAATTTATTAAGAATCAAGAAATTCCTTTTATTTATAATTGCATGGGCATACAATATATATATTAGTAAAAAGTGATAACAAGATTGTAGTATTTACTGCAAGAGTCTAGACAGGCGAGGGACTATGTGATATAATATAACTAGATAAATTAGAAGTTGTGGAGACGAAAATGATTGATAAATTAAGAAAAGAAATTG
Source organism: Fenollaria sp. C0166D3 (assembly GCF_056590255.1). Classification (NCBI taxonomy): domain Bacteria; kingdom Bacillati; phylum Bacillota; class Clostridia; order Eubacteriales; genus Fenollaria; species Fenollaria sp. C0166D3. The sequence continues at coordinate 90,980 of NZ_JBWPVU010000004.1, read as the reverse complement.
CAATTCAGCAGAAAAAAGGATTACCATTTATCATGGCATCGGTGATTATATGGCTTCTGATAGTACTTGTGTCAATTTTAGATATCAATATGAATATGAAAAATTTATTGGTGTTTTGCTGTTCATGCCCATTATTACCGCTGTCTTGGCTCATTGGTAAACTTATAAAGGTGGATATCTTTTCAAAACAAAATCCACTTGGACAATTAGGCTTCATTTTCACCTTAAATCAAATGGTTTATTTATTAATCGTTATGTGGGTGTTTAGTGCGGTTCCGGAAAAGATGATTATGGTATACGCTATGGTGTTTGGAGCACATTTATTTCCCTATTCATGGTTGTATCAATCAAAGGGATATACAGTTGCTGCAATTTCCATTCCGATGATTTCTTTGATTTTAGGATGTGCATTTAACGGCACAACGGTTGCTGTTGCGGCATGTATTATTGAGATAGTATTTGCTTGTGTATTACATATGGAATTAAAGAAAATGGGAGATAACTAAAACAAATCCCAGTTTGTCGAGCTAAATAATTAAATAGAAATGAAAGAGATGATAGATAATTAAACTCTATCGTCTTTTTTTATACTCAAAATTAGGAGTTTAAAATGGTAAGGATAAGAAGTACCACTTAAAACAATTAAATATATAAGACAGCTAGCGATTGATATAGGTTCAGTCGCTTTTTGATGCACTTCGTCTAAAACGGCATCGTGGAAGGGTGGGGTTCTTCTTTCTTCAAAAAATCACTATAAATTTTGTGCTTTCTTAGAAAATATAAATTAAAAAACTTTAAAAGCTTTCACTTAGGTGGGAGCTTTTTTTACTATCTTTCTTACAAATATGTTAAAAATCAGTGAATTCCTTTTAATTAAACTTGCTTGGGTATATAATATATATAAGTAAAGTAATAAAAAGTGATAAAAGGAGGGTTATTATGAAAAAGTTTTTATCATTTATTTTAGTGTTTGTACTAGTTTTGTCTATGACTATGAACATTTCTATGGCAAAGCTTCTTGAAGGTGAGATAGTAGGTTTTACGGCTGATGTAGGTCCTGAAGATGCCTCTATATTGATTGCTGATAAAACTTATCCTGTTAAGAATGGCACTGTTTTATTTATAAACGGTGAAGTAGTTCCTGAAGCCGAAGTCATTATGGATGCGGGCAAGGCCATGCTACCTCTAAGGCTTATTGCTGAAAAGCTTGGCTACGAACTTGGCTGGAATGGCGCTGAGAAAAAGGTTACGCTTAAAAAAGCTGATAAGAGCATTGACATTACTATAGCTAAAAGTGAAATGTCTAAGCTTATCAAGAATACTACTTATGTAAGTCCAGATTTTGTAGAAAAGAATCTTGCTGAAAGCGCTCTAGTGACTGAAAGGCTTGGCAAGGACTTCGAAAAATTCTATGAAACACAAATGCCTATAACACAAGATAAGACTATTGAAAGAAGCTTAAGAAATGTTATTATTGATGAAAAGCACGAGTACAAGGACAATATTAGCTCGGATGAGGCCATGAAGCTAGTTAAAGAAAAATGTCTTGAAGGCCTAAAGAATTTTGAAAAAGTAATGAAGGAAAAAGCTAAGGACGAGCCAAATAGATTTGACGATGACATAAAATTAATAGAAAAAGATATCAATAGAATGATCTACATTGGAGAAGTATCTAAGTTTTATAGATACACAATAGGACCTTATGATGTTTTATATGACAGAACAAATGGCAAAATCTACTTCCAAATATATTCATCAGAAACTTATATCAAGGAAATGGATGTAAATGATGAAAATCTGTATATGCCAATATTTATAGTAGGATAGCAATATTCAATTAAGCTCCATTAATTTGGAGCTTTTTTTCACGTCTACACAATTTGCAAAAATGATTTTTTAGTATTATAATATTAGTAAGTTTATTAGGGTAGGTGGGTCAAAATGACGGAACTTAATAAAACAAAGTCAAAAAGCAAAATAAGTAAGATATATAATTACACTGTTTTAGGCATATATGCTGCAGTTTTGCTAGCGTATGTAATTTTTAGACTTATGGGTAATGATGTAAAAGCAGCTAATATCTTTCTTAATGGTGTATTTCTGAGCTTATTATTTGCGTTAGTGGGACTAATATTTATACAAAAGAATACTTTTACATGGATAAACATTATCTTGCCTGTAGTAATCAATCTACCATACTTCTTATTGCTTATAGGCGTTACGCATGCTTTGGATATTATGGGGATTGCATCTTATTACTTTGAGCAAGTGATTAAGTCACCAATAAATTTAATAAAAGCATTTTTCTAAATATTTTTACTTAATATCTAGCTTATATAATTTTAAATCCCTCTGCTTAGCAGGGGGATTTGTGTTGTATATTTAACTTTTACATAAGAATATTTTAATTCTTCAAATAAAAATCTAGATTATCTAATTCGCTTTGATCGGAAATGTCTAAAAAGTCTATATTAATTGATTTTACTTCAGGCATATCATCAAAATTGCCCTCCCATGAAGTTTTATTAAGCACGTTTAGCGTATTTCCATCTGTGTCAATATTTACATCTTCAATGTATGCTTCACCTGTTCCTGAGAAAAAGTATGAGTAGATTAATGAACTTCCGTCCTCTTTTGAGCTCAGGCTGCCTCTAAAGCCGCCTACTTCTGCTATGCCAACGCCTATGGTCTTCTCTGATGCGATTTCTTTTGTGAAGTCTTTATTTGCATAATAAAATTTGATATCGGATGTACCATAGTCGTAATCTTGAGCAACTAGCAATAGTGGGTAGTCTATATTATTTACTTTGACTAGTGAGTATGTGTAGCTGCAATGACTAGCAACTTCATCATCAGCATATTCATCTTCTGGATAAAACTTTTTGTAGTTCATTGTGCTTAATATATCTGAGTATATTTTTTTAAGTTTTTCTATGTCGTTGTTTTGCACTTTATTCGCTTCATCATCGGGCTTATTATTTTCAGCTGCTTCTTTGCTTAATTCATTAATATCTACTTTTGGCATTACTGAGCACGCTGATAAAGTCATTATTAAAACAAGACTGATTGCAATCTTTATAAATGCTTTTTTATTCATAATGTCACTCCTTTTAGAAATTTATATTATTATAAATAGATTTTAGCATATTAGCTTATCTTTTACAAGCGATTTATTAGTCTAATGGCATTGAAAAACCCTCTTCACTACATAGTGAAGAGGGCATTTTTATCTAATTACATCTTTGGATCGGCTTCGTAATGTGTGTGTAAAAGTTCGTGTGCTAATTCGCCGCCAACTTCGCCAAGGTATTCATCATACAATTGTTTGATCTTTGGATTGGCGTGTGATTTTCTAATTGTTTTATGCTCATCTATATTGTAGATGGCTTCGGCTCTCTTCTTAAGTGTTGAGATCTTGCCGTTGTGGAACGGTTGACCGCCTCCACCTATGCATCCGCCTGGGCAAGCCATAACTTCTATAGCGTCGTATTCTTTTTCGCCTGACTTAACCATGTTTAGAAGTTTTCTTGTATTGCCAAGGCCATTGGCAACGGCGATTCTAACTTTTCTTCCGTCTATATCTATGCTTGCTTCTTTGATGCCGTTAAGGCCTCTAAGTGCAGTGAACTCAATCTCTTCAAGCTCTTTACCTGTGATTGTTTCGTAAGCTGTTCTGCATGTTGCTTCGATAACACCGCCTGTTGCTCCAAAGATAGCGCCTGCGCCTGTTGATTCGCCCATCGGGTCGTCGAATTCTTCATCTTTAAGGTCTTTAAAACTTAGTCCCGCTTCTTTAATCATAGCGCCCAGTTCTCTTGTTGTAATTACTATATCAACATCGCTGTGGCCCTTGTTTTTAAGCTCGTCTCTTGCTGATTCATACTTTTTCGCAAGGCAAGGCATGATTGATACGACTACCATATCCTTAGGATCTACATTAAGCTTTTCAGCAAGATAAGTCTTTGCAACGGCTCCGAACATTTCGTGAGGGCTCTTGCATGAAGACGGTATGTCTATCATATCTGAGAACTGTTGCTCCATGAAGTTTACCCAACCAGGGCAGCAGCTTGTAAGTATCGGCATCTTGCCACCTTTTGTAAGTCTTTCAACAAATTCGTGTGCTTCTTCAACTATAGTTAGGTCGGCTGCGAAGTTTGTGTCGAAAACTTTGTCAAAGCCAAGTTTCCTAAGTGCACTAACCATCTTACCAGTAACTATAGTTCCTGGCTCCATGCCAAATAGCTCGCCTAAAGCAACTCTAACTGCTGGAGCTGTTTGAACAACAACGTATTTCTTTGGATCTGAAAGTGCTTTCCACACTTCTCTTATATAGTTCATGCCGTGAAGTGCGCCTGTAGGGCAGACTGTAACGCATTGACCGCAGAAGGTACATGTTGTCTCGAACATGCTTCTGTTAAATGTCGAACCGACGTGGCAGTCAAAACCACGGCCAACCTCAGCAAGTGCGCCAACTGTTTGCACTTCGTTACACATTGTCTCGCATCTTCTGCAAAGTATGCACTTTTCAGGCTCTCTAATCATTGAAAGGCTTCTGTCATCTATAGGTATATGTCTTCTTTCGCCTTGATAAGGTATATCTCTAATGCCTAGGTCTTGTGCTAGCTTTTGTAATTGACAGTTTAAGTTCTTAGCACAAGTAAGGCAGCTATTTGGATGGTCAGATAAAAGCAGTTCAACTATAGTTCTTCTCGCGTTTATGGCAAGAGGCGACTCAGTCTTTATGTCCATGCCTTCTTTGACAGGTGTCGCGCAGGCTGGAAGTAGCTTGCTGCTTTTAAAGTCTTCAACCATACAAACCCTGCATGAAGCAAGTTTATTTACAAATTTTATATCGTGTAAGTCCATGTGGCAAAGTGTAGGTATCTTTACGCCAATGGTTTTAGCAGCGTCAAGTATTGAAGTTCTCTCTGCAACAGAAACATCAACGCCGTTAATTTTTAAATTTATCATCTTAGCCATAAGTACCTCCTAAACCAATACTACTGCCTTAACTGGGCAGACGTTCATGCAATTGCCGCACTTGATACACTTAGCCGTGTCAATCACGTGTTTTTCCTTAACCTTACCTTCGATGCAGTTAACAGGGCAGTTTCTAGCACATTTTGTGCAGCCTATACATTTATCTGTGATGTGGTAGTTAAGTAGGTTTTTGCACTTCTTAGCTGGACAAGTCTTGTTTTCACCAACGTGCGCCATGTACTCGTCTCTAAAATATGTCAATGTTGATAGTATCGGGTTTGGAGACGATTGACCAAGTCCGCAAAGTGATGCTTTGCTCACGATGATGGATAGATCTTCTAGTTTATCTATGTCTTCTTCACTACCATTTCCTGAAGTGATTTTTTCAAGTAGCTCTAAAAGCCTTTTGTTACCAATTCTACAAGGCGTACACTTACCGCATGATTCGTCAACGGAAAATTCTAGGAAGAATCTTGAAACGTCTACCATGCAGTCGTCTTCGTCCATGACAACCATACCGCCGGAGCCCATGATTGAGCCGATGGCCTTAAGGGACGCAAAGTCAACCTTTGTATCAAAAAGTCTTTCAGGTATACAGCCGCCTGATGGTCCGCCTGTTTGAACAGCTTTGGCCTTTTTGTCATCTTGAATGCCGCCGCCTATTGCAAAAACTATGTCCCTGATTGTCGTACCCATAGGTACTTCAACTAGGCCAGAGTTTTTAACCTTACCAACAAGTGAGAAAACCTTTGTTCCTGGCGAGTCTTCAGTACCGATGGATGTGAACCAGTCTGCGCCACGCTCAATGATTTGAGCGATGTTAGCGAATGTTTCAACGTTGTTGATAACAGTTGGTTTACCCCATAGGCCACGTTCAGTAGTTCTGTACTCTTTATTTCTTGGCATACCACGCTTTCCTTCGATAGACTCCATCAGAGCAGTACCTTCACCGCAGACAAAAGCGCCCGCACCTAGACGAAGCTCGATTTGGAAGGAAAAGTCAGTTCCTAAAATATTGTCACCTAATAAATTGTTTTCATTTGCCTTTTTAATGGCAATCTTTAGGCTCTCAACAGCCTTTGGATACTCAGCTCTAACGTAGATGAAGCCCTTTTGCGCGCCAATAGCATAAGCGCAGATGGCCATGCCCTCTAAAACACTGTGTGGATCCTTTTCCAATACGGATCTGTCCATGTAAGCGCCTGGGTCGCCTTCGTCTGCGTTACAAATTACATATTTAATGCCTTCTGGCTGATTAAAAGCAGCTTCCCACTTTCTTCCAGTAGGGAAACCCGCGCCACCACGGCCCCTAAGGCCAGAAGCTTTTACTTCTTTAATTACATCTTCTCTTTTCATATTAAGCGCCTTCTCTAAAGAGAAGTATCCGCCTAAAGCTATGTATTCATCTAAGGACGATGAGTCGATTATGTCACAGTTCTTTAGAACGATACGTTTTTGCTTTTCGAAAAACTCACCCTTTTTAGTAATTTTGTCACCGTCAATATTAAAAGAGCCGTCCTTTTTAAGTCTGTCAAGAAGAAGATCTTTAGTTTTCTTTTGAATTTCTAATAGATTTTCCTTATTCATATGCTACTCCTTATATTTATTAATAATTTCAGTGACTTGACTTTCTTTGACATGGTCGTAGACGTCCTCACCAACAGTTACTACAGGTGCCAAAGCGCATTCACCAACACATCTAGTCTCAACTATAGAGAAAAGTCCGTCCGCAGTTGCTTCGCCCTTAGCCACATTTAATTCCTTTAAGAAATCATCCAAAAGCTTGTCAGCTCCCTTAACGTAGCAAGCAGTACCTAGACAGATGCATATAGAGTGCTTTCCTCTAGGTTTAAAAGTGAATTGACTGTAGAACGATGCAACGCCGTAAATTTCGCTGCTTGGCTTATTTAATTTAAGAGCCATAAAGTCTACAATCTCTTCAGGTATGTATCCAAAGAGTCTTTGTGCTTCTTGAAGAACAGGCATGACAGCCCCTTTGTCATTCTTCTTTTCTTCTACAAATTGTAAGAACTCGTCGAATTTCGCACGATCTTTGTTAAAACAAAAAGCCATAATTTACCTCCTTTGTATTTTTATCCTCACAAGTCTATTTTATTATATAAAGGCCCCTTTGTCAATTAGTAAATATTTATACTTAAGGGCCTTAGCTTAAAAAATTTATTATAGTTTTTCTTCTTTATTAAGTAGCGAAATCGATTTACGCGCGAATCGATATTTGTCTTTGACAAATTACGCGCATATATAATAGGATGATTTATTTATATTAGCTGTGCCATAAACATGGCAAAAAATATACTGCTATATATATAAAGGAAGAGAAAAAAATTAAAAAAAGTAAAAATATTTTTAAAAAAGCCTTGACATAGCGGAGCTAATTATGTATAATAGATGAGTGCTTAAATCAAATGGCTATGACTAAGAAAGGTTGCGCATCATGTTTTTTGTTGCGTGATGTGGTAATTTCCTTAGTTTCATGCAAGTCTACTCAAAAAAGAAGTAGGCGATTGATTGGCATATTTTATTTACGCTTAGAGAAAACGCACGGCTGCGTGTGTAAGAGTTGACTCTCTAAGAAGTAAAAAAATATTACATGGAGGTAATTAAATGTCAAGCAAAAAACAAAAAATCAGAATCAGACTTAAAGCTTACGATCACACACTTTTAGATCAATCAGCTCAAAGAATTGTTGAAGCTGCTAAAAAGACAGGATGCAAGGTATCAGGACCAGTTCCACTACCTACAGAAAAACAAATCGTAACTATTTTAAGATCAGTTCACGTTAACAAAGATTCAAGAGAACAATTCGAACAAAGAACTCACAAGAGATTAATCGATATCCTTGAACCAAACGACAAAACTGTAGACGCACTTATGAAGATGAATGTGCCTGCAGGTGTAGATATAGAAATAAAACTATAATCTATAAGATTTTATTTAAAATCCGCTGTAAATTATGGAGGTGCAGTTAATGAACGGAATTTTAGCAAAGAAAATTGGAATGACACAAGTTTTCGAAGAATCAGGAGACTTAGTTCCAGTTACTGTTCTTCAAGCCGGACCTATGGTAGTTGTTCAAAAGAAAACTGTTGAAACAGACGGTTACAACGCTATAGTAGTTGGTTTTGGAGAAATCAATGAAAAGAATGTAAACAAACCTCGTAAGGGTCAATTCAAAAAAGCTAATGCTAGCTACAAAAGATACCTTAGAGAGTTTAAAGTAGACGATGTAGAAAAATACAACTTAGGTGATGAAATCACTGTTGAAATCATGGATGGCATCGAATTTGTAGATGTTATCGGAACATCAAAAGGTAAAGGTACTCAAGGTGTTATAAAGAGACACGGCTTCGGTAGAGGTAGAGAATCACATGGTTCAAAATTCCACAGAATGCCAGGTGGTATGGGTGCTGCAACATGGCCAGGAAAAGTATTTAAGGGCCATAGAATGATGGGCCGCATGGGTAATGAAAGAACAACTGTTCAAAACCTAAAAGTAGTAAGAGTAGATAAAGAAAACGGAATTATCCTAATCAAAGGTGCTGTACCAGGACCAAAGAAAGGTTTAATTACTGTTAGAAAAGCAATCAAGAAATAGCGCTAAAGGAGGATTAAAATGCCAAGTTATAAAGTTTTAAACATGGAAGGTAAAGAACTTGAGACAATTGAATTAAATGATGACATCTTTAATCAAGAAGACAACCCTCATCTTATTTACCAAGTAGTAGTTAATCATTTAGCGAACAAACGTCAAGGAACTCAAAGCACTTTAACAAGAGCTGAAGTTAGAGGCGGTGGAAGAAAACCTTGGAAACAAAAAGGTACAGGTAGAGCAAGACAAGGAAGTACAAGAAGCCCTCAATGGAAAGGCGGCGGAGTTGTATTTGCACCAAAGCCAAGAAGCTATGGCTACAAACTTCCTAAGAAGTTAAAGAGACAAGCTTTAAAGGTAGCTCTTTCAAACAAAGTTCGTGATAATGAGCTTATTATAGTAGATGATATAAAATTACAAGAAGTTAAGACAAAATACGCTTTTGCAGCACTACAAAATCTTAACGCAAAGAAAGCATATATAGTTACTAAAGATAACGATAAAGATACACAAAGAGCTTTTAGAAATATACCATTCACAATGATTAGTGAAGCAAGAAACATAAACGTATATGACATAGTAAGACATGACAGCATGATAATTACAAAAGCTTCTTTAGAAACTATTGAGGAGGTGTTCAAATAATGCTTAATCCACATGATATAATCATAAAACCCATAGTAACAGAAAGATCTATGAGAGATATGGAAGAAGGTAAGTACACTTTCAAAGTAGACAGAAGAGTAAACAAATCTGAAATCAAAAAGGCAGTTGAAAACGTTTTTGATGTAAAGGTTGAAAAAGTAAACACAATGAACATGCAAGGTAAGTTAAAAAGACAAGGCGCTCACGAAGGAAGAAGACCTAACTGGAAAAAGGCCATTGTTACACTTAAGGAAGATTCAAAGAGAATTGAATTCTTTGAAGGCATGGCAAATTAGTGATAGGAGGGAAATTTAATGGCTATAAAAACATATAAACCAACTACTCCGTCCAGAAGAATGATGGCATCACCTGCTTTTGAGCTTATCACAAGAGATAAACCAGAAAAGTCACTTGTAGAAAGCATTAAGAAAAACTCAGGTAGAAACAACACTGGTAGAATCACATCTCGTCACAGAGGCGGGGGAGCTAAGAAGATATACAGAATTATCGACTTTAAGAGAAATAAAATAGGCGTTGTTGGAACAGTGGCTCACATCGAGTACGATCCAAACAGAACAGCAAACATCGCACTAATTCAATACGAAGACGGCGAAAAAAGATACATCCTTCATCCAGTAGGATTAAAGGTTGGAGATAAGATCGAAGCTGGCGAACATGTCGACATCAAAGTAGGTAACGCACTTAAGTTAAGAGACATCCCAGTAGGTACACTAATCCACAACATTGAAATGAAACCTGAAAAAGGTGGACAACTAGCAAGAAGTGCTGGTTCATACGCACAACTTATGGGTAAAGAAGGTAACTACGCACAATTAAGATTACCATCAGGCGAAATGAGAGTAGTTTTACTTGATTGTATGGCAACTATAGGCCAAGTAGGTAACCTTGACCACGAACTAGTTAACATGGGTAAAGCTGGTAAGAAGAGATTAACAGGAAGACGCCCTCACGTAAGAGGTTCAGCGATGAACCCAGTAGACCATCCACATGGTGGTGGTGAAGGTAGAGCACCAATAGGTAGACCGTCACCAATGACACCTTGGGGTAAACCTGCTCTAGGACTTAAGACTAGAAAGAAAAAGAAACATTCTGATAAGTATATAATCAGAAGAAGAAACGACAAGTAGGAGGGTTTAAATGGCAAGATCGATTAAAAAAGGACCTTTCGTAGACGAACACTTAATGAAAAAAGTTGAAGCTATGAACGAAGCCAACGATAAAAAAGTTATTAAAACATGGTCAAGACGTTCAACAATCTTCCCTGAATTCATAGGACACACAATCGCAGTATATGACGGTAGAAAACACGTTCCTGTATATATAACAGAAGATATGGTAGGACACAAACTTGGAGAGTTCGTTTTAACAAGAACTTTCAGAGGCCACGTTGACAAAGGCGACAAGAAAGCAACTGTAAAATAATAGAAGGAGGATATAAATGGAAGCAAAAGCAATAGCTAAATATATTAGAATATCTCCTAGAAAAGTACATTTTATATGTAACGAAATTAGGGGAAAAGATATAGATGAAGCTCTTTCTATTTTAAAGTTTACACCAAAGAAAGGTGCAAGAGAACTATTAGCAGTACTTGAATCTGCAATAGCAAACGCTACAAACAATTTTGATTTAGATAGAGACAAACTATATGTTAAGGATGCACAAGCAACTGATGGACCAAGAATGAAAAGATATAGACCAAAGGCTCACGGTTCAGCTTATCCAATACTAAAGAGAACTGCACACTTATCAGTTGTAGTATCAGACGAGAAATAAGGAGGTAAGAAATGGGCCAAAAAGTAAATCCACATGGACTAAGAGTCGGAATTATTAAAGATTGGAGCTCAAATTGGTATGCCGACAAGAAAAGTTTCTCTGACAATTTAGTTGAAGACTACAAGATAAGAGAATTTTTGAAAAAAGAGCTTTACCAAGCAGGAGTTTCAAAATTAAAGATTGAAAGAACAAGAAAGAAAATAAAAGTCACTATATACACAGCAAAGCCAGGTATCGTAATCGGTAGAGGCGGAGAAGGTATAGAAGCACTTAAAAAGAAAATCGAAAAACTTACTACTAAGACAGTTTTAGTAAACGTTGAAGAAGTAAGAAAACCAGATCTAGATGCTCAACTAGTTGCAGAAAACATTGCTTTCCAACTAGAAAGAAGAATTACATTCAGAAGAGCAATGAAGGGCGCTATCCAAAGAACAATGAAAGAAGGAGCTAAGGGTATCAAAACTCAAGTTTCCGGAAGACTTGGTGGAGCCGACATGGCTAGAAGCGAAGGTTATTCAGAAGGAACTATCCCTCTACAAACACTTAGAGCAGACATCGACTACGGTTTTGCGGAAGCAAACACAACATATGGCAAGATCGGTGTAAAGGTTTGGTTATACAAAGGAGAAGTACTTCCAGAAGTAACTGACGAAAGAAAGAAAAACTTTAAAAAGAGAAGTCAAGACGACAGAAAGAAAGACTTCAAGAAGAGAAGAAGAAATAACAACCAAAATACAGGCTTCAAAGACAGAAGAAACAATAACAACAGAAAAGGCTTTAAGCCAGAAGCACAAGACGCTAATAAAGAAGATTAGTAAGGAGGAAAACATACTATGTTAATGCCTAAAAGAGTAAAGCATCGTAGAGTTCATAGAGGCAGAATGAAGGGTAAAGCATACTCAGGTAACACAGTTACTTACGGCGAATACGGCCTTCAAGCACTAGAACCAACATGGATGACAGCAAACCAAATAGAAGCTGCTCGTCGTGCGATGACAAGATATATAAAAAGAGGTGGAAATGTTTGGATCAAAGTATTTCCAGACAAACCAGTAACAAAGAAACCTGCAGAAGTACGTATGGGTTCCGGTAAAGGTGCTCCTGAGTATTGGGTTGCAGTAGTAAAACCAGGAAGAGTATTATTCGAAATGGGTGGAGTTTCTGAAGACGTAGCAAGAGAAGCAATCAGACTTGCAGCAATGAAACTTCCTATAAAAACTAAATTTGTAGTTCGTGAAGAAGGTGGTGAAGCTAATGAAGGTTAAAGAAATACGTGATTTAACAACTGAAGAATTAAATCAAAAAGAAAAAGAACTTAAAAAAGAACTTTTTAACCTAAGATTCCAATTAGCTACCGGACAATTAGAAAACCCAAAGACAATTTCTCAAGTTAGAAAAGACATTGCTAGAGTGAAAACAATTGTCAGAGAAAGAGAACTTTCTCAAGTAAAGGAGGCTTAAATCAATGGAAAGAAATCTTAGAAAAGTTAGAACAGGTACAGTAGTTTCTGATAAGATGGAAAAGACAATAACTGTTGCAGTTGAAACAAAAGTTAGTCATCCTATATATAAGAAGAGAGTAAACAGAACTACTAAATTTAAGGCTCACGACGAAAACAACGAAGCAAGAGTTGGCGATTTTGTAAAGATTATGGAAACAAGACCACTATCTAAGACAAAAAGATGGAGACTCGTTGAAATTATAGAAAAAGCAAAATAGTCCTTTTATAGGAAGGGAGGTTAATAAATTGATACAAGCTGAATCAAGAATGAGAGTAGCTGATAACTCCGGAGCCAGAGAGGTACTAGTAATTAAAGTCTTAGGTGGCAGTAAAAGAAAGTATGCCGGAGTGGGCGACATCGTGGTTTGCACTGTAAAGAATGCAACACCAGGAGGCGTTGTTAAAAAAGGAGAAGTTGTTAAAGCTGTTATAGTAAGAACAACTCAACCAATAAGAAGACAAGACGGATCATATATAAGATTTGATGATAACGCAGCAGTTATCGTAAAAGAAGATAAAAATCCTGTAGGTACTCGTATATTTGGACCTGTAACTAGAGAACTAAGAACTGGTGGTTATATGAAGATCATATCACTAGCTCCAGAAGTTCTTTAATGAAGGGAGGTTAAATTATGCACGTTAAAGTAGGCGACAAGGTAATTGTAATTGCCGGTAAAGATAAAGGAAAAACAGGTAAAGTTCTAAAGACATTACCTAAGAAAGACCGTGTCGTAGTTGAAGGAATAAACATTCAAACTAGACACCAAAAAGCTCGTGGACCTCAAGAACCAGGTGGTATCATTAAAGCAGAAGGAGCAATACATGTTTCTAATGTGATGGTATACAACGAATCACTTAAAAAAGGTACAAGAGTAGGCTATAAGGTTTTGGAAGACGGCAAGAAAGTTAGATACATGAAAGCCGACGGAGAAACATTAGACAAATAAGGGAGGTAGAACGGATGGCTTCCAGACTGGAAACAAGGTACAAAGAAGAAATTGTGCCTCAAATGATGGAAAAATTAGGATATGATAATATAATGCAAGTTCCTAAGCTAGACAAAGTTGTTATAAACATCGGTTTAGGAAATGCGAAAGAAAATCCAAAAGTTCTTGAAAATGCCTTAAGAGAGTTAGAATTAATAACTGGACAAAAACCAGTTGTAACTCACGCTAAAAAATCTATAGCTAACTTTAAGCTAAGAGAAGGCATGAAGATTGGATGTAAAGTAACACTTAGAAGAGACAAGATGTACTACTTCTTAGACAAGTTAATGAACATCGCTCTTCCAAGAGTAAGAGACTTTAGAGGTGTTAGTAGCACTTCATTCGACGGTAGAGGAAACTATGCATTAGGTATTAAAGAACAATTAATCTTCCCTGAAATCGTATACGATGAAGTAGATGAAATCAGAGGTATGGATATAATAATTGTTACTACAGCAAATACTGATAAAGAAGCAAAAGAATTCTTAGAGCTTCTTGGTATGCCTTTTAGAAAGTAAAAGGAGGAAGTAGATGGCTAAAAAATCAATGGTTGCTAAGCAACAAGGTAAACAAAAATATAAGGTAAGAGAGTACAATAGATGCAAGATTTGCGGAAGACCTCACGGTTACCTTAGAAAATATGGAATTTGTCGTATATGCTTCAGAAAATTAGCATATAAGGGAGAAATTCCTGGCGTTAGAAAAGCAAGCTGGTAGAAGGAGGAGTGATGTAATATGATGACGGATCCAATCGCGGATATGCTTACAAGAATCAGAAATGCTAACTCACAAAAACACGATTCAGTAGATATTCCGAAGTCAAGAATTAAACAAGAAATCGCTCAAATACTTTTAGATGAAGGATATATAAAAGGCTTTGAAGTCGTTGAAGACAACAAGCAAGGCATAATAAGAGTTGAACTAAAATACCTTCCAAACAAAGAAAGAGTAATTTCCGGTATAAAGAGAATTTCTAAACCCGGACTTAGAATATATGTAAATTCAAACGAAGTGCCTAAAGTATTAGGTGGATTAGGTATAGCAATACTTTCTACATCCCACGGTCTTATGACAGACAAAAAAGCTAGACAAGATAAAGTGGGCGGAGAAGTAATCTGCTATGTATGGTAAAATTAGCTAGGAGGAGTAATAATGTCAAGAATAGGTCTTAAACCTATTACAGTACCTCAAGGCGTAGAAATTAAAGTTAATGACGGAGTAGTTACTGTAAAAGGACCAAAGGGCGAACTAAAAGAAAACATCTCAAAAGATCTTACAATCAAAGTTGAAGATGGCATCTTAAACGTAGAACGTCCTAACGATGAAAAGAAAATTAAAGCTCTACACGGCCTAACTAGATCACTAATCCATAATATGGTTATAGGTGTAACAGAAGGTTTCTCAAAAGAACTTACTATTATAGGTACAGGTTATAGAGCACAAAAGAATGGAAATAAATTAGCTTTAACACTTGGTTTTTCACATCCACTTGAACTAGAAGATCCAGAAGGAATCACAGTTGAAGTGCCTGAACAAGACAAGATCATTGTTAAAGGTTTAGACAAACAAAAAGTAGGACAATACGCTGCATACATCAGAACATTCAGAATGCCTGAGCCATACAAAGGAAAAGGTATCAGATACACTGATGAGTATGTAAGACGTAAAGTTGGTAAGACTGGTAAGTAGGAGGAGAATTAGATGATAAACAAAGAAGCAAAAAAAGTAAGTCGTCAAAAAAGACACTTAAGAATCAGATCTAAGATTTCCGGTACTCAAGAAAGACCAAGACTATGTGTATTTAGAAGTGATAAACATATATACGCACAACTTATAGATGACGTTAACGGTGTAACACTTGCACAAAGCTCAACACTTGATAAGTCTTTAAACTTAGAAAGAACATCAAACATTGAAGCAGCTAAAGCAGTTGGAACAAAGATTGCTGAACTTGCTAAGGAAAAAGGCATAGAAGAAGTAGTATTTGACAGAGCAGGTTACATCTACCATGGTAGGATTAAAGAACTAGCTGAAGCAGCTAGATCAGCAGGTCTTAAATTTTAACGAAGGAGGGGAATTGATGGAACACTTAATTATTGATGCAGCAACTCTTGATCTTGAAGAACAAGTTGTTTCTATAAACAGAGTTGCAAAAGTAGTAAAGGGTGGTAGAAACTTTAGATTCTCGGCCTTAGTTGTTGTTGGAGACAGACAAGGACACGTTGGTGTTGGTATGAGTAAAGCACTTGAAGTACCTGAAGCAATCAGAAAGGCAGTTCAAGACGCTAAGAAGCACCTAGTTGAAGTTCCTATAGTTGATACAACAATCCCACACGAAATAAAAGGCATTTATGGCGCAGGTAAAGTATTCTTAAAGCCAGCTCCTAAGGGATCAGGTGTTAAGGCATCAGCAGCTATCCGTGCCGTATGCGAACTTGCAGGTATTGAAAATATCTCTGCTAAACGTCTTGGATCAAACAATCCTCGTAACATTGTAAACGCTACAATCAACGGACTTACAAATTTAAAGAAAGCCGAAGATGTTGCTAAAGCAAGAGGAAAATCTGTAGAAGAAATATTAGGATAGGAGGTTTAAGTATGAACACAATTAAAATTAAACTTAAAAGAAGTTTTATAGGTAAACCTTCTGATCATATAAAGGTAGTTAAAGCTATAGGTCTTAGAAAGATAGGACAAGTAGTAGAAAAGAATGATACCCCACAAATTAGAGGGATGATACACAAAGTAGACTACATGCTTGAAATCGTAGACTAATTAAGGAGGTGTAAAGATGAAGCTAAATAATTTACAAGCTCAAGAAGGCGGAAAGATCGGTAAAAAAGCTGCTCGTAGAGGTAGAGGTATTGGATCGGGCCTAGGCAAAACTTCTGGTCGTGGTCAAAAAGGACAAAAGTCTAGATCAGGCGGCGGAGTAAGACCAGGCTTTGAAGGCGGTCAAATGCCATTGTTCAGAAGATTACCTAAGAGGGGCTTTACAAATATATTCAGAAAAGAGTATGCAATAGTTAACATCTCCAGCTTAAATGTCTTTGATGATGGTGAGACTGTAGATACACAAAAACTTATCGAAAGAGGCTTAGTTAAGAAAAGCTTAGCAACAGCCAATGGTGTTAAGGTTTTAGGTAACGGAGAATTAGAAAAGAAAATCAATCTTAACGTTGAAAGAATAAGTGAAAGTGCTAAAGAAAAGGTTGAGGCAAAGGGCGGAAAGGTAGAGGTGAAATAAAATGTTTAAGACTCTAAAGAACGCATGGGCAGTTAAAGAGATTAGATCAAAGATACTTTTCACACTTGCTATGCTATTCATTTATAGACTTGGAAACTTTATTCCACTTCCATTTGTAAACAGAGAAGCCCTACAAAGCTTCTTTACAGCAAACAACTCAAGCCTTTTAGGCTTTCTAGATATGATGGCCGGTGGAGCGCTATCCAGATTAAGTATATTTGCGTCAAACATCTATCCTTACATCAACGCATCCATCATCATACAACTTTTAACAGTAGCTATACCAAAGCTAGAAGAACTAGCTAAGGAAGGCGAAACAGGTAGAAAGAAAATTAACAGATATACAAGATACTTAACTATAGTATTAGCTGTAGTTCAAGGTATCGGTACAGTATTTGGACTATTAAGAGGAACAATCACTGGCGGAACTTGGGCAAAATTACTTATGGTACTTTGCTTAGTAGCTGGTACACAATTCTTAGTATTCCTAGGTGATCAAATCACTGAAAAAGGCGTTGGTAACGGTATATCCCTTATCATCTTCCTAGGAATCATCGCAAGACTTCCTGATACAGTAGGACAATACTTTAAATTAACTAAAGCTGGACAATATAACATAATCAACGTTATAGTTATGGTTATCGCTATGATAGCTATAGTTGCTTTCGTTGTATTAATACAAGAAGGCGAAAGAAGAATTGGCGTTCAATATGCCAAAAGAGTAGTTGGTAGAAAGATGTATGGCGGACAATCAACACACATCCCTATCAAAGTAAACATGGCAGGCGTTATGCCAGTTATCTTCTCAACATCATTCCTTGGAGCTTTCCAAACAATCGGAATGATTACAGGAGGTTCATTTGGTAAGTTTATGGAAACATATTTAGGATATAATTCAGTAGCATTTGCTATATTAAACATCTTACTAATTATATTCTTCACATTCTTCTATAACGAAATTCAATTCAACCCAATTGAATACTCAAAGAATTTACAACAAAACGGTGGATTCATCCCTGGTATCAGACCAGGTAGACCAACTAGCGACTACTTAGCTAAGATCGTTAGAAGAATCGGTCTTGTTGGAGCTATATCACTTGCATTACTAGCAACACTACCAATAATACTTGGATCATTATTAAAGATGCAAACACACTTTACAGGTACAGGTATTATCATCGTAGTAGGTGTTGTTATTGAAACAATCAAGCAAATCGAAGCTCAAATGATGATGAGACACTACAAAGGTTTCTTAAGCTAGGAGGTTAATGATGAGATTATTAATTTTAGGACCTCCAGGAGCTGGTAAAGGAACTCAAAGTGATAAGATAGTTGAACATTATAATGTAAAACATATTTCTACAGGAGATATGTTCAGAGAAAATATTAAAGGCGGTACAGAACTAGGTAAGAAGGCAACAGAGTATATGGACAAAGGACTTTTAGTTCCAGACTCACTTGTAAACGACATGGTCATGGATAGATTATCTAAAGATGACCTTAAGGAAAACGGCTTCTTACTAGACGGTTACCCAAGAAATATAAGCCAAGCTGAAGCACTTAAAGACATGCTTACTAAGCTTGATATGCCACTAGACGCAGTTATCAACATAGAAGTACCTTCTAAATTCTTAATCGATAGAATCACTGGAAGAAGAGTGTGCCCTAAGTGCCAAAGAAGCTATCACATAGCTAACAATCCACCAAAGGAAGAAGGCATATGTGATTATGATGGCGAAGCTCTTATTACTAGAAAGGACGACAACGAAGAAACTGTTAAGAACAGAATCGATGTTTACGACAAAGAAACAAAGCCTTTAGTAGACTTTTATACAGCTGAAGGCATAATATTGAATATCGATGGAACTCTTTCTATTGATGAGACTTTTGAATCGATAAAATCAAAATTGGGTAGATAGGTGTAACGATGGAATCTACAAAAGATATTGTAGTAGGACAACTGGTTAAATCTAAATCCGGAAGAGATATGATGAGACTGTTTTTAGTATACGAAGTAGTTGACAATGAGCACGTGCTTTTAGTCGACGGCAAACTAAGGAAGCTTGAAAAGCCTAAGCTTAAGAAGATCAAGCACTTAATCGTATATCATACAATAGTTGAAGACTTTCAAAAGAAAGTAGAAGAAAATTCAAAATTAACAAACAGTCAAATAAGAAAGTATCTAGAACCTTTCTTGATAGAAGAACATTAGGAGGACAAAATGGCTAAAAAAGACATTATAGAGCTTGAAGGAGTAGTAGTCGACGCACTACCAAACGCTATATTCAAGGTAAAACTTCAAAATGAACATATAATTACATGTCATATCTCTGGCAAATTAAGAATGAACTATATAAGGATTTTACCCGGAGATACAGTAAATGTCGAGCTTTCTCCATATGACTTGGAGAGAGGTCGTATAACTTGGCGTAAGAAGTAAGGAGAGATAAAATGAAGGTAAGACCATCAGTTAAAAAAATTTGTGATAAATGCAAAATTATCAAAAGACACGGAAAAGTTATGGTAATTTGCGAAAATCCAAAACATAAACAAGTACAAGGATAATAGGAGGTGTAGCTTAATGGCAAGAATTGCAGGTGTTGATATCCCTAGAGATAAAAGAGTTGAAATATCATTAACATATATCTATGGTATTGGTCTTTCAACTTCACAAAAAATATTAAGTGAATGTGGTATAGATCCAAACACAAGAGTTAAGGATCTTACAGAAGCAGAAGTAAACGAAATAAGAGACAAGATTGATCACATTAAGGTTGAAGGTGACCTAAGACGTGATGTTGCTCTAAATATAAAGAGACTTCGTGAAATAAACTCATACAGAGGAATTAGACATAAAAGAAATCTTCCAGTAAGAGGACAAAGAACAAAGACAAACGCTAGGACTAGAAAAGGCCCTAAGACAGCTAAAAAGTAAGGAGGTAGAAGTAAATGGCAGCAAATAAAGGTAGTAAAACTAAAACTAAAAGAAGAGTTAAAAAGAACATCGAAAAAGGCCAAGCTCACATTTCTTCATCATTCAACAACACAATGGTAACTATTTCCGATATGCAAGGAAATGTTTTATCATGGGCTAGTGCTGGACAATTAGGCTTTAGAGGTTCTAGAAAGTCAACTCCATTCGCAGCACAAGAAGCAGCTGAAACAGCAGCTAAAAAAGCGATGGAACACGGTCTAAAAACTGTAGAAGTTTATGTAAAAGGACCAGGAGCTGGTAGAGAAGCAGCTATAAGAAGTCTGCAAGCAACAGGACTTGAAGTTAACATGATCAAAGATGTTACGCCTATACCTCATAACGGTTGCAGACCACCTAAGAGAAGAAGAGTATAATTTTGTATATACTTTTTTAGTCTAAGGAGGGGTTAATTGTGATTGAAATAGAAAAGCCACATGTGCAAGTACAAAGTGCTACAAGTGACGGAACTTATGTAAAGATGATTATAGAACCTCTTGAAAGAGGCTACGGAGAAACACTTGGTAACTCATTAAGAAGAGTACTTCTTTCCCTATTACCAGGTGCAGCTGTAAACAAAATCAAGATAGAAAACGTTTTACACGAATTTTCTACCATAGATGGAGTATTAGAAGACGTAAGCGAAATAATATTAAATATTAAGAGCTTAGTTTTAAAATACACAGGAGATGAGCCGCAAAAACTACTTATCGATCAAAAAGGACCGAAAGAAGTAACAGCTAAAGACATAATCGCATCACCTGAAGTTGAAGTAATAAATCCAGATCATCACATAGCAACTATAAATGAAGATGGAAAATTAAGTATTGAAATGGACCTTGTAAGAGGCAGAGGCTATGAACTAACAGATATATACAGAACTGGCGACGAAACAGAAGCAGAGATAGGCATTATACCTATAGACGCATCCTTCTCCCCAGTAAAGAAAGTTAATATATCGATAGACAATACAAGAGTTGGACAAATAACAGACTTTGATAAATTAACACTCGAAGTATGGACTAACGGAACTATAAAAGCAGTAGAAGCTGTAAGTTATGCAGCAAAGATCATCACAGAACACATGGGACTACTAATGGAATTATCCGACGGTATCGAAGATGTTGAAGTTATGATCGACGTTCCTAACAAGAAGAAAGACAAAGCACTTGATATGCAAGTAGAAGAACTTGATCTTTCAGTTAGAAGCTACAACTGCTTGAAGAGAGCTAATATAAATACAGTTCAAGAGCTTGTTAACAAGACAGATTCAGAAATGATGAAAGTAAGAAACCTTGGAAAGAAATCACTTGAAGAGGTAAAGAATAAGCTTGCAGAACTCAACTTATTTTTAAAGGAAGAAGAATAGGAGGAAGCTTATGGCACAATACAGAAAATTAGGCCGTAGAACTGACCATAGAAATGCTATGCTTCGTAACTTGGTAACATCACTTATAAAAGAGGGAGAAATAAAAACTACAGTTACACGTGCAAAAGAAACTAAAAGAATGGTTGACAAGATGATCACTCTTGCTAAGAGAGGCGACATGCACGCAATCAGACAAGCACAAAGCTACATCTATGACAAGGAAGTAACAAAGAAGTTATTTACAGAAATCGCGCCTAAGTACGCAGATAGACAAGGCGGCTACACAAGAATTTATAAACTTGAACCAAGAATTGGTGATGGCGCCGAAATCGCATTATTAAGATTAATATAATTAGATGTATATAAAGTGGGCTTAAATAGTCCACTTTTTTACCGCATAAATTTGGAGAAATATGAAAGATTTAAATAGTAAAAGAATCGTTTCCACTTGGAAAGGCGGCAAAACAGAGCAGCTTTGCATAGAGCCGATAGATGCCACCCTACAAGAGAGAAACTTCGACCTAAGGATATCATCCGCGACCATAGACCTAGAGCGCTCAGAATTTTCAGACTTTACAGGCTATAGGCGCTATCTAATGAAACTCGAAGGAGACATCACACTCTTGATAGATGGCAAGAGCATCATCATAAGAGATGACGAAGCCTTTGAATTTATGGGAGACGAAAAAGTCATCTCCCTAAGCAAAGAGCCATCACGCGACTTCAACGTCATCATTAAAAAAGATAAAAAAGCAGATATATCCATAAAAGAGAATGAAAAATTGAATACAAATAGAGGGGAATATATATTCTCACTCGAAAAAGCTAAAATCAATGACATAGATGTGGATAAATACTCATTATACGAGACAGATGGGGAAGAGATAAATCTTACCGGACGATTTATTCACATAATCATACACAAATAGGAGAGAAATATGAAAAAATATAAACAAATACTAGCGTTAGCACTAGTTTTAATGCTAACAATGACATTATTCGCATGCAATAAAGAAGAAAACAAAGAAACAAAAGAAACAACAGAAGTTACAGATAAAACAGAAAATACAGAAGAAACAAAAACAGAAAATACAGAAGAAACAGAAAGCGAAGCTACAGAAACAGCTGAACTTCCACAAGACGCACTAAGCGTAGAAATTAAAAAAGCAGAAGCACTAGAAGGCAAGTATGAAAACGCTTACGCATTACTAGACACAGCAGATGAAGCTAATAAAGCAAAGTACGATGAACTATACCCAAACGATCCATACAAGCTAGACATCGAACTAAATGAAGCAGAAGAGCCAAACAAGGCAAACTACATCTCGCTGCTAGATAACATCATCAAGATGGACAGAAAACTAGCCGAAGCAACACCTGAAAATCCATACGATACAGCAAGAAATAAAGGCGAAAAAGTTCTTACAGGCATATTAAGCACAGAAGATGGCAAAGATCCAATTTTCTATGCCAACAGAGACCTTTATAAGTTCCTTGGCCTTGAGCTAGAAACAGGAGACGACCTAAAGCTTAAAGATTGGTCCATAGCAGCCAACGAAACAAGAAACGTAATCTTAGGCTACAATCAAAAAGACAGATACGAGCTGGGCAAAACATACGAAATTAATTACTTCGGCAACAAGCTAAAAGTTATTCCAGTAGGCGTAGCTAAAGAAGGCGCTAAATATGTTAATGGTAATGGCGACGAAATATCGTTAGATAACACAATCATCGCAGCACTTAACTATGACGACTCAAAAGCAATGCTTAATGATGATGAGTGCAAGAGCCTAGTCGATAGCGCAGTGATTATATCACCAGAAGCAGATAAGGCAATGTACTTAGGTAATTATTTGAGAGGCGCATATAGAGTAGTACGTATATCAGATCTAGTAAAATAATTTTTGCGTTCAATTCGGATAGAACGAATAAATAAAATTCAATCTAGATAAAAAGCATGTGGGATTATATCTCACATGCTTTTTCTATACATATCAATCGTTGCACATCATTCGCCCGTCATATACCATCGTCATATACCATTCGCGCGTCATAAATCAATCACGCGGCGTATATCATTCGCTCGTCATATACCATTCGCGCGTCATACATCATTCGCCCGTCATACATCATCTGCGGCGCTTAGACCTAGCTAATTAGCCTTTGCTTACATAATTTAGCGTATTATATTGTTTTAATATTTCTTGCAATGGGTAATTATACATAGGTGATTTTATGAATTTTGAATCTATTATTGATGATGCTATAAAGAATAATAAGGCGCTTCGTGGCTCTTTCTCGGGTCCTATTAACAAGGACGGGTCCAAGGTGAAGATCAAGACCATAGTCATGAAGGGCGAGGCGCATTTACAAATTGAAAAGTTCATTGACAAGAAGGCTTTTCACAAGAACATTGCCATGGGCGAGGCGAAGGCGAAACTATTAGCCTTAATGAATGAGTACAAGCAGCTCTTTATAACTTTTGACTCTGAGTCTTATCAAGTTTTTAACAATAAAGGCAAGATCAAGGCCATAAGCACGAAAACTGAAAAATCGGCGAAGGCGCTTAGCCATGACAATAAGAAAAACTACATAATTAACGAGGGTGACAAGGTCGACTTCCTTATCTACCTTGGAGTGATGAGCGAGGACGGCAAGGTCTACAATAGATACTTCGACAAGTTTAGGCAGATAAACAAGTACCTTGAGATTTTTGACAAGGCGCTTGACAAGATTGATACGTCGAAAAAGATACGCATCTTGGACTTTGGCTGCGGCAAGGCATATCTCACTTTTGCGGTTTATTATTACCTTAAAAATATTAGAAAGGTGGACTTTTACATCGAGGATCTTGACTTAAAGGAAGACGTTGTTAATGATTTAAATAGGATTAAGGATGCTCTTCATTATGAGGAGATAAATTTCGTGTGCAAGGACATTAAGGACTATGACAAAAGTGACGACATCGACATCATGCTTACGCTACACGCCTGTGATATAGCGACTGACATCGCTCTAAAGAAGGCGGTCGAATTAAACGCATCGCTTATACTATCTGTTCCGTGCTGCCAAAAGGAGCTCTTCCCGAAAATCCATTCTGATGATTTAAATGGCGTTCTTAAGCACGGCATACTCAAGGAGAGGGTTGCAGCCATTGTCACTGACTCACTTAGAAGTCTTTACTTAGAAAAGAATGGATACAAATCAGAAATTATTGAGTTCATAGATATGGATCATACGCCAAAAAATCTTATGATAAGAGCCTTTAAAGACAAGGCAAATCCACATGCAGAGGAAGAATACAATAAAATCAAGCAAATATTCGGCTTAGAAAATATTTTCATAGAAGGTTAAAGAAATGATAGAGAAATTAATTTATTTTATAAATAGACCAAACAAAAACACACGTGATCCGCTATTTAGAAAAAAGACAGGCTACTTCGTTTCAATCACAGGTATCATATTTAACATCTTACTGAGCGTAGCTAAGGTCATAATTGGCCTCTTCGTTCACTCCATCGCCATCATGGCGGACGCGGTAAATAATATCTTCGACACGATATCGTCGGTGGTGACTCTCCTTGGCTTTAAGCTTTCTGAGAAGCCTGCGGACAGGGAGCACCCATACGGACACGGGAGGATTGAGTACATATCAGGCCTACTTATCTCCATCATCGTAATCATTATCGGTCTGCAATTCATCAAGTCATCAGTTTTAAGGATACTTCATCCGGATGTTGTTAAATTTGATAAACTTAGCTTTATCATCATGATTCTATCAATACTTGTAAAAGTTTTCATAACCATACTGAATAAAAAAGCTGGCAATATGATCGACTCTAAGGCGATGAAAGCAACTAGCATTGACTCGCTTGGTGACGTCTTTACGACTATGGTTGTCATAGTGCCGATGATTAGCTCCTTATTTACTGACGTTCAAATCGACGGTTACTTCGGCGTACTCGTTTCACTTATGATTATTAAGAATGGTATTGAGATGATAAAGGAAACCATTGGCCCGATACTTGGTGAGGAGCCAGACAAGGAGCTTATCGAGAAGATTTATAAGGACCTTGAGGCGGAGCCACTGATCAAAAACGTACACGATTTTCACGCCCATAACTATGGCCCTGACAATGTATATATCTCGCTTGATGTCGAGATGCCAGCTCACTTAACGATTGAGGAAGCGCACAATGTTATTGACAGCTGGGAGAGGACTCTTGAGGAGAAATATAATATCAACATAATTATACACGTCGATCCATATATGGAAGAGGACGAGTGCACTGAAATTTATAGAAAGATTGAAAGGGCTGTTGAAGATGATGCCAATGTTGTTGCGCTACATGATTTTAGGGTGGTTAGCAGCAAGTCTGGCAAGGATCTTTTGCTACTGGATCTTGTTTTAAATGATATGCACGGCAAGGACAAGGAAGCGCTTGCTGAGGCGATGAAAGAGCGTTTTGAAAGAGATGTTTCGAGTGAATATGACTATAGACTTAGAATAATACCGAACTTTACGAATATAGGGGATGAGTAAATGATACGAGATAAGATTATTGACTATATACGAAGTGGCGAAAAGGCTGAAAAGGACTACGCCATAGGCTTTGAGATAGAAAATTTTATTGTGGATGATAATAATAAGGCAGTCACTTATTGGGACGAAGGCGGCGTTAAGGACATACTTGAGGACTTAATCAAAATTGGCTACGAAGCAGTTTATGTGGATGATGTTTTGCTTGGCGCGACAAAGGGCGAGACAGCCATCAGTCTAGAGCCGGGCAGTCAATTTGAGCTATCTATAAAAAAGGCGTGGCATATAAAAGAGCTTGAAGACGAGTACTTTAGACGCATGAAAGAGATAAATGAAGTCGTAGAAAAAAGAGGCTATCATATCTTACAAAGGGGCTACCATGTGAAGACCAAGATTGACGAGATCAAGATACTGCCTAAGGAGCGCTACGATCTTATGTATAAGTACTTCACTGAGACCGGTACTATGGGCCACAATATGATGAAGGGCACAGCTGCTTCTCAATCCTCGATTGACTACAAGGACGAAGAGGATTTTAGACGAAAGATGAGAGTATATAATGCACTCAGCCCAGTTTTCTACGCGATTTTCGAAAATGCAAACATTTTTGAGGGCGAAGCATATAAGGAAAACGGCTTAAGGATGACTATCTGGAAGAATACTGATAAGGAGCGCTGCAGCATAATCAAAGAGGCCTTTGACGATGATTTTTCTTACGCATCATATGCTGACTACATTGTAAATAGGCCTTGTATCTTCATTCATAAGGACGGCGAGGACATTTACACAGGACGTACCAAGATTAAGGACATAGAAGGAATAGACGAGGCAGACAAGACCATCGTTGAACACGTTTTAAGCATGTTCTTCCCGGACACGCGTGCGAAGAAATATATCGAGATAAGGATGATGGACTCAGTTCAAATAGACTACTTACTTGGCTTAGTCGCTCTAATCAAGGCGACAAGCTACCAAAATTTGGACAAGGTCTATGAGATGATAAAGGATGTCACTTATGACGACGCTCTTAAGGCGCTTGACTCATTTAAGGAGAGCGGTATAAGAGGCAAATTAAAGGACAGAAGCTTTTTAGATATAGCAAAAGATTTGATTTCACTTGCAAAAGCATCTTTGGGTGATGAAGCGCATTACTTAAACGCGCTAGAAGAAGTGATAGATTCAGGTAAATCGATAAGGGAGGTAAATTTTGAAAAATATGGATTATAATACCATTGGCAAAAGATACATTGACATAGTAAAAGAAGACCCTGAGAAATATTATGAAGATTATAAAAAACTATTAGATAAGGTGGCGAATTCGACGGCAAAGTACAAAGGCGAGCCGGTTCCTGCCATTTACCAGCCATTCTTCGTATCGGAAGAGGACGAAGAGACTTTTGAATACATCTCTGAGATGATGATGAGGATCTCTGACAAGGTGACTAAGGCTTACGTTGCCATATCATCTTTTAGAAATACTTTTGATTTTGATGACAAGATGAAGAGGCTCTTGATACACAAGCCGCTTCTGTCGACATTTGTGCCAATTTGCCGCTACGACATATTTTATAAATCGCGCGATGAATTCAAATTCTGTGAGCTAAATACCGATGGCTCCTCTGCCATGAACGAAGATAATGAGGTCGCTCCATTCATGCTTGAGCTTGAAGCGATGAAGGAGATGGAAAAGCGCTACGGCTATGAATTTTCATACTACGAATTATTTGACTCGTGGGTAGATGAGTTCAAGGAGCTTTATACACAAACGACTGGTGAAGAAGATTTTAACCTTGCCATCGTCGACATTATGGAGAGCGCTTCGCATGAAGAGTTCGAGCGCTTTAAGAGAGCTTTCGAGAAAAAGGGTATCAAGACAATTATCTGCGACGCGAGAGATATCAAGCGCAAGGACGGCCACGTATATGCAGGTGACTTCAGGATAGACGCTGTCTATAGAAGGCTAGTTACTTTTGAAGCGGTGGAGCATTGGGACGAGATACAAGACTTTATCGACGGCTACTTAAACGATGAATTCGTGATGATAGGCTCATTCAAGAGTCAAGTTATGCATGACAAGAGGATATTCATCAAGCTATTCGAGGACCGCGTAAAGCGTTTCTTGTCAAAGGACGAGCTTGAATTTATTGAAAAACACATTCCATATACAGCGATGCTGACTAAAAAAACTGCGGACGAAGTGCTAAATAACAAGAACAAGTACATCATTAAACCGGTTGATAATAACGCATCGAAGGGCGTTTTCGTCGGCAAGGACCACTCGAAGAAGGAC
Organism: Fenollaria sp. C0166D3; assembly: GCF_056590255.1. NCBI lineage: Bacteria > Bacillati > Bacillota > Clostridia > Eubacteriales > Fenollaria > Fenollaria sp. C0166D3. Next base: position 63,045 of record NZ_JBWPVU010000004.1, on the reverse strand, counting down.
TTCGCAGCCATACTTAAGAAGTACGCTGATACGGGTTACATCTACCAAGAGTACATCGAGCCGTACAAGAGGGACGTCGTTTTATTTGACGAGGACGGTAAGCCAGTTGTGAAGAAGCTTAAGTCCATAGTCGGCCTATTTATATACAATAAAAAATTCAAGGGCCTTTACACACGCTATGGCACTGGAAATATCATATCGAGCTTGCACCAATATTATCTTGGTGTAAATATCAAGGCAAAGGAGTCTTAAGATGAAAAAGAAATTAATTTTGCTAATGACTATGCTAATGGCGGTGGCCATGCTACTTACAGGATGCAATAAAAATAAAACAGAAGAGCCAAAAGAAAAGGCTGCTCAAGAAGAAAAGACTGAGAGCCGTGACAATGGCGAAGAAGAAATGAGCGAAGAAGATAAGAAAAACGCTGAATATGCTGAACTTGTTAAGAGGACTAAGGGCGTATCGGGTCTTATAGAAGGGGACTTAATTGTTCAAGACGTAAGCATATACAAGGCAGTAGAAGATGGGGACAAGCTATCACTACTAGTAAGTTACGCAGAGCTTGGATATATCTACAAAGATCAGGTTTTTGAAAATACTGCTGGTATGCTAATGCCGCTTAAGCTTATATATGAAAAGAACGGCGATGACTACGAGCTTAAAGAAAGGATGAATGCAGAAGATGGCGAAGGCTACTTTGATTCGCTTGTCAAGATGGCTGACGGAGACAAAGAGTTGGCTCAAAAAGTTGCTGGTCCTGGCATTAATGAAAGGTACGACTACATCATGAAGGACTTATACAAAAAAGCTGAAGAGGAAGGCTTAAAGGACTTCGAACTAGACCTTGATAATGCACCCGGCTATCCAAAGGATGAGTCACTATTTTTAGAAGACGTTCCTAATGAGCCAAAGAACACCATTGCCATAGTAAATAAGGAAGAATACGAAAAGGCAAAGAAGAACGAAGCAAATGATAATTGGCCGCACGTCAATGGTCTTTTATATCACAAAGATACTAAGATTGCTGTAAAAAGCATTATAGACGATTTTACTAAGTAGAAATAAATATTTTAGCCTTGCCCATTGACAGGGCTAAAAATTTTTTTTAAAAGCTTGTATTTTTAGCGAGTTTAGGTTATAATATTAAATGAAGACAAACTGGAAAGGAAGTGCAAGATGAAAGAATTAGAATTAAAAGTTATGAGGTCGGAATCATCAAACGGCTTATACATAGAGCTTGGTCAAGGGGTTATTGACTTTACTAAGGCAATAAAGGCCAAGATATATTTATCAGTTGACGATAAAAAAGTAGAAGCAAGTATGATTAAATTCCCGAAGGATATATATGTAATACCACTTAAAGAAAGACAACTTAGAGTACTTAAGGTCGAAGAGGGTAAGACATATACCTTTAAAATTGAAAATAGAAGATAATAATAAATTACAAGGCAAAACTTAGATGTTTTGCCTTTTTACTTTATATAGAAGCGTGATTTGTTTTACACATGAATCGATTTTGGCAAAATAAAAAGGCCTCACACGTGTGAAGCCTTAGTCCAATGCTCTTATGTCTAGTTTGGTTGTGGAGCATCTACTGGACAAACGCTGTTGCATTGACCGCAGTCGATGCATTTGTCTTCGTCAATTATGTAGATATCGCCTTCTGATATAGCGTCAACTGGACATTCTGGTAAACATTGTCCGCATGCTATACATTCTGCTGAAATTTTGTATGCCATTCATTATCCCTCCCTTGTATTTTCATTATAATTTATAAATATTAATTTGTCAAGTGATTAGTATCACATTATATAGCTTTTGTAAAGATATAGCCAAATCACAGCTAGCGTCGGCATCATAGTCAGAAACTTAATTTTTTGCGTCTTATGTCTGAAGATTAGCATAGAGACCACACCTAGTGGCGCGCCGCCAATTGCTGCGAGACCCAAGAGCACTTTCTCAGGCGTTCTGTGCTTGTAATTGCCACTGGCCGCCTTGAACTTGTCGATGGCAAAGGCCAAAAAGCAAATTACGTTTATGCCGTAGAATAAATATTTAAGCATATTATCACCGCTAATTATATACCCAAAATTGTTTGTTTTTACTCAGAATAAATGATATAATACTTATAAGGAGGCTTATATGGATCAAGTATCAGGCACAAATTTTTACATATATCAGGACAAGGACGATTTTTCATTTGGGATAGACGCAGTCCTTTTATCTGACTTTACAAAGGCTAAGAAGAATCACATAGACCTTTGCACTGGCAATGGCATAGTCGCTTTAAGGCTAGCCTATTTATATAAAGATGCGAGTATTGTCGGAGCCGATATTGATCATAAGGCGGTAGAACTTTTTAATAAGTCCATAAGCATAAATAAGCTTGATGAAAGAGTCACAGCTATGGAGATGGATATAAGAGAAGTAGAAAAGCACTTCAAGAAAAATGCTTTTGATAGCCTTTCAGTTAATCCGCCTTATTTAAATCCCAAGGACAATATAGCTTCGGGCGATTACAAAAGGCAGGAGCTCTTACTAAACTTAGACGATATAGCAAGGGCCGCGAGCTATTTACTTAAGCCATATAGCAAAATTTACATGGTTCATAGACCAGCTAGGCTCGTTGACATCATTTTGAACTTCAAAAATCATGGCATTAACTTAAGAAGATTAAGAGCAGTAAAACCATTTGCAGAGAAAAAGGCTAATATGATACTTTTAGAGCTAGAAAAGTCTGAAAAAGTGGGCTTTGATTATATGAATGAGCTAGTCGTTTACAAAGCGGATGGCACTTATACAGAGGAAGTAAAGGAGATTTACTATGGAAATGAATAAAGGCACTTTATATATAGTCGCGACACCCATAGGTAACTACGAGGACATCACTTTGCGTGCGCTAAACGTCTTAAAGTCTGTTGACTACATTGCTTGCGAGGACACAAGGCACACAGGCGTTTTACTTAAGCACTATGAGATAAAAAAGCCGCTCTTTGCTTATCACAAATTTAACGAGACGGATAAGTCATCATACATACTCGAACTTTTGAGTGAAGGCAAGAGCATTGCCATAGTCTCGGATGCGGGCTCGCCTGGCATCTCTGACCCGGGCGTGATTGCGGCGCGTGCTGCGAGAGATGCTGGCTACACTGTTACAGCCATACCGGGAGCGACAGCCTTTGTCACATCGCTTATGGCGAGCGGCCTTGACCTTAGTCACTTCGCCTTCATTGGCTTTGCGCCACAAAAGGATGCGAAGCGCAAAAAGTTTATGCAAAGCTATAAATCATATTCCATGCCGCTTATTTACTACGAAGCGCCTCATAGGCTCATCGCTTTTTTAAATACGGCGCTTGAGGTTTATGGCGATAGAATGATTTTCATTAGCCGCGAGCTAACAAAAGTTTTTGAAGAGAATTTATATATGCACATAAGCGAGGCTATAGCCCACTTTACTGAGAATGAGCCGCGTGGCGAGTTTGTCATAACTATTACGGGTCTTGAAGATGATGATGGTGGCGAGGCCATTGACATAAATGAAGCGGCAAGAGCACTTATTGACGAAGGCCTAAGCATGAAGGACGCCACTAATAAATTAAAGGAGCTTGGCTTTAAGAAGAATGACGCCTATAAGGCGCTGCTTGAGATAAAGGAAGACTAAGATGTACGAAGATTTAATCATAAAGATGAGGGACCTCAACAATTTAATAAAAGAAAAGTCCATGGATATAGATAAGAGAGGCAGAGAGGGTCTTAAGAAAGAGATTTATTCTGGCCTTGCAGAGCAGTACATGATAGATGACGATATTGACCTAGAAAAACTCGCTGATGAAGGCGGTCTCTGGGCTGTGGACGGCTCGCTAAATAGGATAGGAAACCTTTATCCGCACTACATAAGCGTGATAGATGCACTTGTGATATCGACAAAGGGCGGCTTTGAGCACAGAAAGAGCTCTCTTTACTCGCCAATGCAAGGGCAAGTGCAAGAGGAGGACGAATTTTCTTTCGAGTCAGAAATGTACGTAAAAAAAGAGATGGCGAGGCTTGAGGTACGCGTCGTTATCGAGGCTTTAGAGAAAGAAACGCCTAAGATGATATTTATGGACGGCGGCTTTATCCGCTACATCATCAGCTGTAAGGAAGATTTTGAAGAGCTAAGAAAGATCTGCATCGAGCGCGGAATAATTTTAGCTGGGGTCATAGAGGAAATAAAGACATCAATACTCGGTAAAGAGCTAGGTCTAAAGGCTTACGATAGAGAGATACTCTTCTCGCTGCTTGATTATAAAGAGGCGATGCTTATTAATGACGAGATTAACAACAAGGCTGAAGAGGGCATAACAAGTGCCTTTGCACGCACATCGACCAAGCCCTATGCCATCGGCGTAGATATATCGACTGAGCAAAAAGATTTTATGAAGGATGTGCTCAAAACCATAATCAAATTGACACCAAAGGATTCGAGAGGCATACCCATAATCTTGGATATAGTTGACAAGAAGGTCAAGATTACGGACGAACTTAAACAGAGGGTTCTAGTCAAGGAGCTTGACAAGGACGTTTACGATAGATATTTTAACGAAGTGAGGAATTTTAGATGAAGGTCTTAGGTTTAACAGGCACTAGCGAGGTTTATTTGGCCTCGAATGAGAGAAATTTTAGAATAAATGAGTTTTTGCTCATTGAAGATAAAGTAAAAAATTATATTGGCGAAGTTGTTGAAGCGAACACCTTCAATCGCTTTATGCCTTTTGAAAAGGAAAATGATTTTGTTGATCAAAGCGTGATTGATTCTTTATTGGCCTTGGGTTACGACGTGAATAACGAAGTCGTCTACTTAGCTAAGCTAAGGCTTTTAGAGGAAGCGATGTACCCAATCATGGCGGGCTCGGCTGTTAGAGTGCCCGAGTTTGATGAGATCAAGAGCCTCATCATCAAGTCGTCACCTAAAGATGGCTTGGTGCTTGGCGTTATCAAGAACACAGACGACCTTTACAAAAATGCGGACGAAGAGCTGAAGAACATCGTCTACACTTTTGAAAATGGAGAGAGAAAAAATCAAAAGGACCTTCCTTACATCTTCAATGTGAGCGAGTTCAGTCAGTACCCACACATAGGTGTCTTCGGCGGCTCTGGCTCGGGTAAATCCTTTGCCCTAAGAGTCATTATCGAAGAGCTAATGAAAAAGAGGATACCGACTATAGTCTTAGACCCTCACTACGAGATGGATTTTAAGCTAAAGACTTATGACGAAGCAGCTGATTACAGCAGTCTATATCAAAGCTTTTTGCTTGGTAAGGATGTCGGAGTTGATTTTAAGGACCTAAACGTAGGCGAATTAAAAAATTTATTAAACGCAGCGGGCGCAATGACTGACGCGATGGATACTTCAGTTGATGAAGTCTTCAAAAGAGGCGAGAGTGCCGACGCATTTAGACTTAGACTAAGTGAAATACTTGAAGCGCTTGATAGGACTGAGGACGCTCTCAATATGGATATGCAAACAGCTGAGCTAAATGGTGATGCAGCTGAAGCAGATAGGATAAGAAGATTACAAGGCTATCAAAAGACTTATGGCCGCAAATTAAATGCATCGAGCCTAAAGGGCATTAGCTGGAGATTTAGAAGACTTGTTCAGGACAATGTTTTTAGCAATAGCTCAGAAGCTTTAGAGGCAGCGCTTAGAAGTGGCAAGCTTATATCACTAAAAGGATCAACAAGACTTTTGGAAGTTTATTCATCATATATACTTAAGAAGTTTTATTACAAGAGAAGAGCCTATATGGACGCAAAACTACTTGGCACTAACGATGAGGACTACTTCCCACCATTTATCATAATCACAGACGAAGCACACAATTTTGCTCCGAAGGCCTTTGAGAGCGCGTCAAAACCCATTCTTAAAGAAGTTGCTCAAGAAGGAAGAAAGTATGGTGTCTTCTTAATCTTAGCAACACAAAGAATAACCTTGCTTGATGACACTATCACGGCTCAGCTCAATACAAAATTTATACTAAGAACGGTTAGAGAGTCAGACATCATGACCATAAAAGAGGAGACAGACATCAGTTCAGACGACGCAAAGAGGCTCCCTTACTTAACTACGGGCGATGCCTTTATATCCGAAGCCTCCTTCGGTAGAACCATATTCACAAGATTTCGTTTTGCTGACACCAAGGCCATAGACAAAGTAAATCCATTCTTAGAGTTAAAGGGCGAGACAGAAGATAAAATGATGGCGGTCTTTGAAGAGATAAAGGGAAGTTTGCCTATAAGCGATTTTAATCTAACTCGTGAAGCGGCAAGGCTTGAAAAAACAGTCGGCACAATGAGCACAGAAGAGTTTAAGGACATACTTGAGCGCCTTGCAGATGAGGGCTACATCAGTAAGAGGACAAATCCATTCGGACAAAATGAATATATAGAGAAGGAATAAAGATGAGAATATTTTTTTTAGCAGCAGAAGTAAGTCCCTTCGTCAAAACAAGGGGACTTGCCGAGACCATGAGGTGCCTTCCAAAAGAGGTCGCCAAAGAGGGTAACGACGTCTACGTCTTCATCCCACTGCACAAGCCAATTAAAAGTGAATATCAAGAGAAGGTCGAGTTCATGTCATCCTACGGGGTCATGATGGGCGACGGCATTATCTATGCGAGCGTCTTCAAGTACGAGGAGGACGGCGTTAAATATATTTTTATTGCCAATGAAGATTATTTTGAGAGAGACAGAATTTATGGTGAGTTCGATGACGCCAAGCGCTACATCTTCTTTAGCAAGGCCGTTTTGGAATTTATCCAAATGTATAGCATCAAGCCAGACATCATTCACGCGAACGACTGGCACACAGGACTTGTGCCGATTTTATTAAAGCAATATAGGAAGAGCGACAGCTATTACAGAGGCATCAAAACCGTTTTCACCGTTCATAACCTCAAGTACCAAGGCGTTTTCAATCAAAATATCATCGCTGGCATAGTCGATACCGACCTCGATGTACTTAAGGATCAAAATTATGAGTTCATCGACTCGATCAATATGCTTAAGGCAGGTATTGTCTCAGCGGATATAGTGACTACCATTAGTAAGTCCTTTAGAGATGAGTTAATGGATCCGCACTTTGGAGAGGGGCTCGAAGAAGTTTTTAAAGAGTATAGCTACAAGTTTCACGGCATTGTCAATGGCATAGACAAGGAAAAATACAATCCGATGACGGACAAGGCCTTATTTAAAAATTACGACGTTAATGGCTTTAAGATCAAGAGATATAATAAGGAAGAAGTTCAAAACTACTATGGACTTAAGAAAGATGCTGAAAAGCCTCTAGTCATTATGATCAGCCGTATGAAGCGCTCGAAGGGCATTAAGCTCGTGATTGGCGCCATAGAAGAGATGGTTAAGCTCGACTGCAACTTCATCATCATGGGCACTGGCTTTAAGAGCTTCGAAGAAAAGTTTAGAGAGCTAGAAGAAAAGTACCCAGACAAGATGGCGGCAAGGATATATTATAATGAGAACGAAGCGAGAAGATTATACGCTGCATCGGACATACTCTTGATGCCGTCGGAGCTTGAGCCTTGTGGATCAGCTCAAATGATTGCTATGCGCTACGGATCACTCCCTTTAGTAAGGAAGGTTGGCGGACTTAAGGACACAGTCATTGCTTATAACGATGACAAGGAGCATGCCAATGGCTTTGCATTTGAAAACGTTGACCAAAATGAAATGTATGAAGCGCTTAATAGGGCGTTAAAATTATATTATCAAGATGAGGACGAGTTCAATAGGATTTTGAAAAACGCGATGAGGGTTGATAATGGCTGGGCTAAGACAGCAGAAGAGTACATTAAATTATATCAAAATTTATGCGACGAATAAAATTTCGCATTCAAGCGAGCCCTTGAGCTCGTTCCTTCCTTAGCAATGCTCGAGTACATTTGTACACTCCGCTTGCTTCGTCAGTCCACATCGCCCAATCATCTCGCTTGCTCTGCGAAATTTGCTCGTGGTAGATGATTAGTGGCAATCGAGTGCGAAATTTGCTTTGGGTAAATAAATAAGAATAAAAAATCATAAACCTCTTTGCTTTAAGTGAAGAGGTTTTTTGTTTTATGCTATACGTTTGCTGAGGCAAAATTACTAAACGTCTGACGGGCGATTGCTGAGGTAAAATTACTAAACGTCTGACGCGCGTTTGCTGAAGTGATTTTACTTATCGTATGCTGGGCGATTGAGTGAGCAAAACAATAATCATGGCAAAACAATAATCATGGCAAGACCATTATCGTGGCAAGACAATTATCGTGGCAAAACCATTAGCAAGAAAATTTTATAAATATTTTTGAAGAGTTTAAATTATTTCTTTCATATTCAGTCATATAAGGACTGTGATTTGAGTCACAATGAATTATCTATTCGCTTAGCTTGCAAATACTTTACCAGATTAAAAACTCTACGCCATAATCCTAGGCTTAAGTACTTGCAAGCTTTTCGATTATGTGTTAGAATGATGATGTAATTAAAAATCGGGAGGTAAGTCATGGAAGAAATCAAAAAAAGAATAGAAGCGGACTCTATTGGTGAGAAGGAAGTACCATTAGACGCTTATTATGGCGTTCAAAGTCTAAGAGGTAAGGAAAACTTTCATATAACTGGCAGACACATTCATCCAGAGATGATTGTTGCTCTTGCTGAAATTAAAAAGGCTTGCGCCATCACTAACCAACAATCGCGCCTTATGTCTAAGGAAAAGGAAGAGGCCATTGCCAAGGCTTGTGATATGATTATCGAAGGAAAGTATCACGACGAATTCATCTGCGACGCAATTCAAGGCGGTGCGGGCACTACAGCTAACATGAACGCTAACGAGGTTATAGCCAACCTTGCTAATGAGATCATGGGCGGAGACCTTGGTACATACGACCACGTTCACCCAAATGACGACGTAAACATGTGTCAATCAACTAACGACGTTTATCCAACAGCTGGTAAGATAGCTGCTGTTAAGCTTGTTAACAAGACTATCGATCAACTTATGGACCTTATCAATGCTCTTGAAAAGAAATCGATTGAGTTTGACGACGTTATCAAGATGGGTAGAACACAATTACAAGACGCAGTACCTATCAGACTTGGACAAGAGTTTCACGCATACCAAAGCGCTCTACGCCGTGACGTTAGAAGAATTAAAAGGGCAAGAGATGTGCTTAAGGTTATAAACATGGGCTCAACTGCCATCGGTACTGGTATAAATGTTGATGTTAACTACTATGTAAATATTACTGAGACACTTGCGAGAGTGACAGGACTATCACTTAAACAAGCGGACGACATGATTGACGGCACTCAAAACCTTGACGGAGTGGCATTCCTATCGGCAACTATCAAGACTTGCGCTATAACACTATCAAAGATGAGTAACGACTTAAGACTTATGAGCTCGGGACCAAGAACTGGTTTTGGCGAAATCATTCTGCCAGCTAGACAAAACGGCTCATCCATAATGCCAGGAAAGGTTAACCCAGTTATACCGGAAGTAGCTAGCCAAGTTGCTTTCTCAATCATAGGTAACGACATGTGTATCACTATGGCGGCTGAAGCTGGTCAACTTGAACTAAACGCGTTTGAACCAGTTATGTTCTACAAGCTTTTCGAATCGATTGAAACACTTGGAAACGCTTGCGAAACTCTAAGAGTGAACTGCGTTGAAGGCATAATTGCTGACAAGGACAGATGCAAGGCGCTACTTGATAACTCTGTAGGCATGGTTACAGCCCTTGTTCCGCACATCGGCTACAAGAAGTCAGCAGCCATCGCTAAGGAAGCGCTTAAGACAGGCGAATCAGTTACTTCAATCATACTAAGAGACAATATCCTTGACCAAAAAGAAATAGATGAAATCTTCAACCCATTCCAATTGACTAAACCGGGAATTGCAGCGAGAGAGTTATTGAAAGATAAGGGCGACTTTGAAGACGACGATAAATAAATAAAACAAAACAAAAAATTTATGGGGAGCAAATGCATTAAAAATATGCATGAAATGCTCCCCATTTTTATCTGCAAATTTGTGTTATAATATAATTATAAAACAAAAAGGAGTTAATTATGAACTGGATCAATGCATTTGAAATAATTTGTTACATAATAGTCTCAATATTTTTACTAGACGTGATTAGGAAGAAAGCGTGGAACGAGCTATACATGTTTATATCAGCGGCAATAGCGGGCTTTTCGCTTGAACTACTTGCGGTGCGCTTAACGGACATCTATCACTACTCGAAGCTCTACTACATCATGATAGGCGTAGAGCCATATCAATTCCCTTTCTTTGGCGGACTTATGTGGGGAGCAGTGGCCGTCTGTGCGTATAGACTTGCCAAGAAATTTAAACTCAGCCCAATAATGACGGCGCTTCTATCGGGCTTTTTCGTCGTGTCGATGGACCTCTTACTAGATGTAGCTGCGATAAGGCTTTCAGGCGGCTTTTGGGTTTGGGACGGTAGACCCATTAACTTAGTCATTGACCAACATACCTTTATGTCCGTCATCTGGGTAAACTTCCTTGGCTATATGTTTGAAACGCCATCGATAATTTATTATTCACAAAAATATTGGCGCCGCAATGAAAAATCCATAATCAAAAACGTAATTGCCGCCATAATCATAGGGCTTATGTCGGTCGTGACAGTTGGCGTTTTAAGCTTCATATCGCTTAAGCTAAATGATGTAACGGATGAATGGTTTTCATTCATCGCCTTTGTGGTTTTGTGGCTATATATATTTATAAGGCTGATTAGAGAAATTGTTTTGAGGAGAAAAGAAGTAAAGATAAAACTAGACGACCCGGCACTGACAATATTTTGGTTCGCGCTATATCTTTACTGTTTAGCGGGCCTTGCGCATTTAGGCGTACTAAGCGCAAAGCCAATATACACTGCGCTTTGTGCACTGCTATCTCTTGGCACAGTACTACTTACTTTGATTAATTTTGCTACTAATGATGAAGATTTTAGTAAGGAGCTTCAAGATGAATAAAAATAATAAACTTAGCGCAATAATTTGCGCCATACTAGCGGCAGTTTTTTATGCGCTTAATACACCATTTTCAAAAGTTTTATTAAAAAATATCTCACCGACATTCATGGCCGCCTTCCTTTATCTAGGAGCTGGCATAGGCGTTGGCATTATGTACCTATTTCAATACAAAAAAGAAGACAGCTCAATGCGCTTAAGTCGAGAAGACCTGCCATATACGGTACTGATGGTTCTTTTAGACGTCATCGCACCCATACTTTTAATGATAGGTATATCCATAGGCTCGTCAGCAAACGCATCGCTTTTAGGAAACTTCGAGATAGTTGCTACAAGCATCATAGCTCTAGTGTTTTTCAAAGAAGCAGTTTCGAAAAATCTTTGGATAGCGATAGCCTTTATAACAGTTTCAAGTATAATACTTTCATTCGAGGGCGAAGGAGCATTTAGATTCTCCTATGGATCACTATTTGTAATACTTGCGACACTTTCGTGGGGACTTGAAAACAATTGCACAAGGAAAATTTCAAATAAATCAAGTTATGAGATAGTTACGATCAAAGGGATATGCTCAGGGCTGTCATCATTAATCATCTCATTCATCATCGGGGAGAAGCTGCCTGAATTTAGATACATTGCCTATGCACTTATGCTTGGCTACGTGGCATATGGCCTAAGCATCTTCTTATACGTAAGAAGCCAAAGAGATTTAGGAGCCGCTAAGACCAGCGCTTACTATGCAATAGCTCCCTTTGTGGGAACCTTTCTATGCTTTTTGATTAACGGAGAAGCCTTGAGCGCTTCGTACTTCATTGGGCTCATCTTTATGATAGTGGGAACCGTCTTTGTAGTTATGGATACTTGCTTAATCAAACACACGCACTTGCATACACATACGATAAGACATACACATGACGGAAGCACTCATACACATGAATTTACTCACGAGCACGCGCACAAGCACCTTTTAGATGAAGATGGCAGGAGCCACAATGCTTTTTTGAGCAGCGAAGAACATATGAGGCTGCATAAAAATAATTTATAAATATTAAGAAATAATATAACATATAGAATATTTTAAATATGTTCTGGGTATATATACAATGGTGATGATATGAATAAAATAGATACAAAACAATATGTTGATGAATTTTATAAAAGGATAGCCGAGGACAACAAGGTTTCGGACGAGGAGAAGCAAAGGGCAGTTGCCTACTCGCTTGGCTACACTGACGAGGACATAGAGCTCGGCGGCGACTTGGGTCTTGGCTGTGGCAATCCCATTCAAAATGCTAAGCTAAAAGATGGCGAGTGGCTACTTGACCTTGGCTGCGGCAAAGGGGTTGACGTCTTCAAGGCGGCTCGTGAGATGCACGGAACTGGCAAGGCTGTGGGCATAGACAGGCTCCCTGAGATGATTGAGAGAGCAAATTTCATTCGCGACAAGAGAGGCTTTGACAATGCGGACTTTTTAGTCTCGGACATTGATGATATCAATCTGCCTGACAATACTTTCGACGTCGTTATATCAAACTGCGTAATCAATCTCTTAGAAGATAAGGAAAAGGTTTATAGAGAGATATTCCGCGTGCTTAAGCCGGGCGGACGTGTTTCGATAAGTGACATCATTCAGATAAAAAAGCTTCCTGACGATATTCTAGCCGATCCTATCTTTCACGCGACATGAGTAGGGGGATCCATCACTTCAGAGGCTCTGAATAAGATTTTAGAAAAGGTCGGCTTTATGCCATACACAATTGTCGAAGAGGACTTGACAGAGGAGTACCTAAACAAGTGGGGACACGAAGGCCTTGACGAGTTTATCAAGCGTGGCAAGATACTCGCTATAAAGCCGTTTAATTAATTTAATAATTATGCTTATGGATGCTATTTAATAATGGCGTCCATTTATTTGCAAAAAAAAACACTATAACTTTAGCTAAATGACTTGACAATTAGTTTGCAAAGTGATACGATAGATGCAGTGAATAGTTTATTATATTAACCCTCCCTCAAGCTTTTTCTCCTTCGTTTGAGGGAGGGTATTTTAATTTTATATTTAATCAAAGACTATATATAAACGGTCTTTGATTTTTTTGTCTCTTTATGCTATAATTATGGGAAGAGGAGTTGATAAGATGGAAAAATATTATTTAAGTACACCAATTTATTATCCAAGTGGTTACTTACACATAGGAAACACGTATACGACTATAGTTGCGGACATGCTTAAGAGGTACAAAGAGCTTCAAGGCATGGATGTATATTTTGTTACAGGCTCCGACGAACACGGCGAGAAGATCCAAAAGAACGCTGAAAAGGCTGGCGTTACTCCATTGGAATTTGTTACTAATATTAACAAAGAAATATATAAGCTATGGGACTTACTTGACATAAGATATGATAAGTATATAAGAACTTCGGATAAGTCTCATGATGAGATGGTTAAAAAGATATTTACAAGGCTTTACGAGCAAGGCGACATCTACAAGGGCGAGTACAAAGGTCTTTACTGCACTCCATGTGAGTCGTTCTGGACTGAGTCTCAACTTGTTGATGGCAAGTGCCCTGACTGCGGTAGAGAAGTGCATCCGGCTCATGAAGAAGCTTATTTCTTCAGATTAAGCAATTACAAGGACAGACTTTTAAAATATTACGAAGAGCATCCAGAATTTATTGAACCAGAGTCTAAAAAGACTGAGATGATCAATAACTTCTTCAAGGACGGCCTTCAAGACCTATGCGTTTCAAGAACATCCTTCGACTGGGGCGTTCAAGTGCCATTCGATCCAAAGCATGTTGTTTACGTATGGATAGACGCTTTGTCATCCTACATTGACGCGGCAGGATATTTACAAGACGATGAAAAGTTCGAAAAGCTTTGGCCAGCTGATATTCACTTAGTTGGTAAGGACATTTTACGTTTCCACGTAATTATTTGGCCAGCTTTGTTAATGGCTCTAGACCTTCCACTACCAAAGAAAGTTTTTGGACATGGCTGGATACTTTTTGAAAGCGACAAGATGAGTAAGAGTAAGGGAAATGTCATCTACCCTGAACCAATAGTTAAGCTATATGGCAGAGACGCGCTTAAGTACTACGTTCTAAGAGAGTTTAACTTCGGCAGCGATGGTAACTTCCAAAGCAAAAAGTTTATGGAAAGAGTAAACTCTGACCTTGCAAATGACCTTGGTAACTTGGTTTCAAGAACTATTGCCATGGCAGAAAAGTACTTTGGAGGCACTGTTAATAAAAAGACTTCTGATGATGAATTTGATAAGGACTTAATAGATGTGGCTCTAACAAGAAAAGCTATTCTTGATGAAAAGATGGAGCACCTAAACTTATCAGTAGCCATTGATGAAGTATTTAAGCTAATCAGAAGGTCCAATAAGTACATCGACGAAACATGCCCATGGACTTTAAACGATGACGAACACAAGGAAAGACTTGAAACTATCATATATAATTTACTTGAAGCACTAAGAATTTCATCTGTTTTACTAAGCCCATTCATCCCTGATACTGCTAAGAAGATTAGGGAAGCACTTGGTTTAAGTGAAGAAATGAAATATGAAGAATGCGATGAATTTGGCAAAGTAGATAAATATACTGTAAAGAAGATAGATACACTATTCCCAAGACTTGACGTTGATAAAGAAGTAGAGAGACTACTTAGTGAAAACGCAAATTTAATTAAATCGAGAGAAGAAAAAGATGGCAAGGCAAAGGCAGAGGAAGCTGATGCTAAGCCAGCTATAGACTTTGATGACTTTGCAAAGCTTGATCTAAGACTAGGCGAAGTAATTGATTCGAAGGAACATCCTGAAGCTGATAAACTTTTGATTAACACTATAAAAATAGGCGACGAGACAAGAACTATTGTCAGCGGCATCAAAAAATGGTACAAACCAGAGGATATCATAGGTAAGAAGGTTGTCGTTGTATGCAATTTAAAGCCTAGAAAGCTTAGAGGCGTTGAATCTCAAGGCATGATACTTGCTTGTGAAAACGGCGATGACTTGTCACTAGTGACATCGCTTGAAGATATGCCATCGGGCTCAGTGATTGCGTAATGATATTCGTTGATTCACACGCTCATCTTGATGATGAGGCCTTTGACGAGGACAGAGACGAAGTCATAGCCGATATATTATCGGGCGGAAACTATTTTTTCAATATAGCATCTGACCTAAAAACAAGCTACTCGAGCTATGAACTTGCCAAAAAATACAATCACGTCTACGCAGTTGTAGGCGTGCATCCGCATGAGGCAAAAGATTACACGGCTGAAACGCGTGAGGCTCTCAAAGAGCTATTAAAAAAGGATAAGGTTATGGCGATAGGCGAGATTGGTCTTGACTATCACTATGATTTTTCGCCAAGAGATGTACAAAGAAAAGTTTTTATTGATCAGATAGATTTAGCTAGGGAAATGGATGTGCCCATCGTTATTCATATGCGTGAAGCAATGGAAGAAACTTATGAAATACTTGAAAAATACGCTCAAGGTATGAAAGTTCTAATCCATTGCTATACAGGATCTATAGAGATGGCGAGAAAGTTCCTAAAATTAGGCTACAAACTAGCTTTAGGAGGAGCGCTAACTTTTAAAAACGCAAAAAATACGGTTGATGTAGCAAAAGAGGTGTCTTTAGAAGACTTACTTATAGAGACAGACTCACCATATATGACGCCGGTGCCATATAGAGGCAAGAGAAATGACCCGAGAAAAGTCGTTTTGGTCGCAGAAAAACTTGCTGAGATCAAAAATATTTGCGTAGAAGAAGTGCTTGAAGCTACAAAGAAGAACGCATTTGAATTTTTTGGAGTGAAAAATGATTAAAGAACTCATAGTTGTCGAGGGCATGGACGACATCGCTCAGATAAAAAACGCTGTTGATGCCGACATCGTCGCGACACATGGCTATAAAATAAAAAAGACGCTCTTCGATGAGCTAAGAAAAGCTGTTAAAACGAGGGGAGTTATTGTATTTACTGACCCTGATTATGCTGGCAAGATGATTAGGCGCACCATAAATGAAAATGTTAAGGGCTGTAAAAACGCTTATCTAAAGCAGTCAGATGCGATTAAGAAAGATGATATAGGCGTTGAAAATGCTTCGAAGGAAGCAATTATCGATGCCTTGATGAACGCAAGAGCCTCGACAGAGGAGAGAACTGTACTATATACAACGAAAGATTTGTATGAGACAGGCCTCTTAGGCGCGGACGGCTCTAAGGAGAGACGCGAAAAACTTGCGAGCCTACTAAAAATTTCTAATTCAAACGCAAAAAAGATGCTCGATGCACTAAACTACTATCAAATATCGAGAGAAGATTTTGAGGAGGCTATGAAGAAAATTGACTGAAAAGGGTTTATATAGCATAGCAAGACTCAAGGAGCTGCAAGAGGACTTCGGCTTTGAATTTAAAAAAGCACTAGGACAAAACTTTTTGATCGATGGCAATATAATTAGGAAGATAGCTGAGGAAAGCGGCATTACAAAGGATAGTACCGTTATGGAGATAGGTCCCGGCATAGGCACCTTGACCGAGGAGCTCGCAAAGCATGCGAAGAAGGTCATTGCCTTTGAACTTGATGAATCACTTAGAGAGATACACAAGGAGACACTTGGCGAGCATGACAATGTCGAGGTCATTTACAAAGACTTTATGGACGCCACTGAGGACGAGATCAAGGCCTTGACAGGCGGAGCATTTAAAGTATGCGCCAATCTGCCATACTATGTGACGACACCCATATTAACATTCTTGCTTGAATCAAAACTTGATATAGATTCAATCACGGTTATGGTGCAAAAAGAAGTCGCTCAAAGGATAGTCGCAGATGAAAAATCAAAGGACTACGGCAGCATATCAGTCTTCACGCGGGCTTATGGCGATGCGCGCATTGCATTTAACGTGTCGAAGGACTGCTTCTATCCAAAGCCAAAAGTAGATTCAGCAGTACTATATATAGAGAAAAAGAAAAAAGATTTGGCAAATGAAGAGCTATTCTTAAAGATAATTAGAGCAGCTTTTATGAAGAGAAGAAAAACGCTTGCGAACGCTTTATTTAATAGCGAAGTGGGTATAGATAAAAAAGATACAGTGGCCGCACTAAAGGCCATTGGCAAAGGTGAAAATGCAAGGGCAGAGGAGCTAAGCTTTGATGACTTTGTAAGCATAACGAGAGACTTGGAGGGAGATTATGGAAAATAGAGAATTAAGTCAAGAAGACTTAGACGCAATAAAAAACGATGTCATCGACTATAAGATAGTTGAGAAACTTGCAGACATTATGAAAGCGCTTAGCGAGCCTTCAAGAATACAAATAATACACGCGCTAAGCTTAAGCGAGATGTGCGTTACAGACCTTTCATACGCGCTAAACATGACACAGCCACTTGTTAGTCACCACTTAAGGATATTAAGAAACCTTGGCCTAGTTAAGTACGAGAGAGATGGCAAGGCACTGATATACTCACTTGATGACGAACACGTTTTGATGCTGTATAAACAAGGCTTGGAGCACGCAAAAGAAAAAGTTCAATAGATATATTTTCTGTCACTGAAATGGTGGCAGATTTTTTTTATTTATAAAGATATAATTTATCTTTTGTAGACAATTATGACTTATTTATACTTAAAAATTAAATAATCTCTTGAATTATATAGTGAATTGTTTTATAATTGATTTATCACAATAAACAAGAGGAGGACTTATTATGAAGAAGAAAATTTCATTACTATTAGCAATGCTCATGCTAATAACATTTATGCCAAGCACATTTGCTAAGCCTAAGACTGTTGATGCGACTAAAAACACTAAAAAGATTATTCTTGATGGTGAAGAAGTTATGGTTGGCTCATATACTGTAGAGCGTTATAACTACCTAAAACTAAGAGATGTAGCGGCTCTGTTAAATGGAAAAAACTGTCAATTCAGTGTAGGATACGACAAAGAGAAAGAGCTCGTAATGATATATCTTGACAATAGCTACACTAAATTGGAAGGAGATTTAGTAGCTATTAAAAATGCAAAGGCAAAAGCATTTGTCGAGTCAAAGAAAATCCTTGTTAATGGTGAAGAAAAAGAACTTAAAACAGCCGTTATAGATAGGTATAACTACATTCAGCTTAGGGACTTAGCTTCTTTAATAGGTCTTGGCGTTGACTATGATGCCAAAACTGAAACCATAATTTTAAATAGCAATGGTGAAGTAAAAAACAATGAAGCAAATAAAGAAAACAAAGATAATAAAGATAATAAAGATAATAAAGATAGCAAGATTAGTGATGAAGATGAATTAGCCGGTATTATTAAGTACCGTGAAGCCCTTATTAAAGATGATGCTAAGCTTTGTAAAGAAGCGATGCAGCTAGCACTTGGTTGGGACGAGCTTCATGACTATGCTAATTACTTCCACGGATTAAGTAGCAAGGCTTGGGAGCACTCTAAAACGCTTGGATTTGACTTAGCTTCTGATTACAAAGAAATCAAAAAGAGTATAGAAAACACTGGTTCACATGAGCGTACAAGATATGAGTTTATATACGATCAAGGAGCAAGTCTAGTATTGTCACTATTTAGGGAGCTACCTGTAAATGGAGATGACACTTACGCTGGAAACAATCTTGGCGTAGATGTTGAACTTAGCAGGTCTTATACAGAAGATTCATATAAAAAATTAGATGCAAAAGCGAGAAATTATTTTGACAGAGCTCTTTCTATAAGCAATGACTTCGTTAGATGCGATGGACAAGCTCTATATAATAGGGCGTTTTATGATAAGGCATATAATTTATCAAGTAATCAATATGGCTTAGAAGAAAAAACTTGTAAATATTATGTTGATGAAGAGCTTAAGTTTATTAAGCAATTTAATTTTAATGCTAATAATGTAGGTAAAAAGATTTTTAAAATAAATTTGACTGACCTTGACGATACAGAATATCAAGTAATATATAGAGACAATGCTTCCAAAGTTTCTTATGTAGGTGTTTGGTCAGTAAGTGATCGCGGCGAGTCTTATCATAGTGTAGCCATTACAAAAGAATTTAATTAGTTTAATCAAAGGAGGGCAATTAGCTCTCCTTTTTTCATCTCTCACAAATTGTTACTCTTTTGTTACTCTTTCTTTACTATATATCTGATATACTATAGTAAAGATAGTAATTACTGTCTACACAAAGGGAGGTGGAAGTATGAAGAAGTCACTAGCCATTGTCATGACTGTATTGCTTCTACTAAGCGCAGCTATTAGCCCAGCTAATGCAGCAAGCATGAAGCATCACCACGACGGTGCCAACTATGATGTCCTAGTTAACTCTATAGCTAATCAAAAGAGAGGACTTAATTATCAATTTAATAAGTCTTTGCCAGGCGGTGAAACAAAATCTGTAGTAGCGAGCTTAGCGGTTCCTTTTGGAGCTAAGTTCAATAACACATACTATTATGAAGATGATAATTACTCTGGTATGATTAAAGTTCTAAGAACATCAGTAGTTAACTATTCAGACGGAACTAAGGATACCTTAGTAACATACGCTGGAGAAGTTAAAAGAAACAAGTAAATAAGGATTCGTACGAAGAAGGGGTAGCTCGATGCCACTCTTTCTTTTTTATAAAAGTCCATCTACTATACTTATTTATATTATTTTATATGTGCTTATTGCCTTGCATTTTACAATCTGTAGTGATATAATCATATTGATACTGTTTAAGGGAAGTTTAAAAAACGCAGTCGCCGCTGCCGTTGGCGCATACTGAGTAAACACTTAAGTCACTGTTATTCGTTTAATAATGGGAAGGCGTTTACAAGGGCTTAAAGCGCTAGCCGGAAAACCTTACTTTATCAAGAAATACCTTCGGCAAAGAGAGGTTCTTTTCTAAATCAATCTGATTTTTAAAAGGAGTCTTTGCGTAGGAAAATAAAAGGAGGAATAATTTATGAGGAAGAAAAATTTCATTCTCATGGGTCTTTCGCTAATTTTATTATCCGCAGACGCTTACGCAATGCACATCATGGAAGGTTACCTTCCTAAAGAGTGGTGCATAATCTGGGGACTAATATCACTACCATTTATCATACTTGGTATTAGAAAAATTGCAAAAGGCTCTGATTCAAACGAAAAGAAGGTTCTACTTGCACTTGCAGGTGGCTTTATCTTCGTATTATCTGCTATGAAGATCCCTTCAGTAGTAGGTAGTTGCTCACACCCAACAGGTACTGGTCTAGGTGCTATACTATTTGGACCACTTCAAACATCTGTTTTAGGTTTAATTGTTTTACTATTCCAAGCATTGTTATTAGCTCACGGTGGTCTAACTACTTTAGGTGCTAATACTTTCTCTATGGCCATAGCTGGACCTTTCTTAGCTTTTGCCATCTATCAATTACTAAAAAACAAAAACAGAAGCGTGGCAGTATTTTTAGCAGCAACACTTGGTGACTTATTCACTTACGTTATCACTGCGACTCAACTTGCTATAGTTTATCACGAAGGCATAGGCTTTGGTGCGGCTCTAGGCAAGTTCTTATCGATATTTGCTGTTACTCAAGTACCTATAGCTATAGTTGAAGGCTTATTAACTGTTGTAGTTGTTAACCTTATGGTTAGATACAAAGGTGAGGGGGTACTTAAAAATGAAGGAATCTAAAAAGACTAACTGGATATTAATTATCCTAGCGATTTTATTAGTTGTTACGCCATTAATCTTTGTTCAAGGGGAATATGGTGGATCTGATGACGCAGCAAGCGAACAAATTGAAGCCTTAAACCCAGACTATGAACCATGGTTTGAATCCCTTTGGGAACCACCATCGGGCGAAGTTGAATCCTTGTTATTTGGCCTTCAAGCAGCTATCGGTGCTGGAGCTATAGGCTACATCATTGGCAGCTGGAAGGGCGCTGCAAGCAAAAAAGAAAGCAAATAAAGGAGCTAAAAAAGATTGCTACTCATTGATCAGTTTGCCTATACGAACGGCTTAAGGCATGTTAAGGCGGGATACAAATTTTTATTCACCTTACTTATGCTTGTTTTGGCCATAGGACTAGACAATATATACGTAAATTTATCCATATTTTTATTAATAATAATTTTGGAGCTCACATGTGCAAAGTTTAAATTGAGAAACGTCATATCATTTATCAAAGTTCCGCTTATATTTATTTTATTAGGAACGATATTTTTGGTTATAGGTTTTTCAAAGGAAAATCATTTTTCCTACTCGATAAAGATTTTTGGCGGCTACTTTGGAGTGATTGAGGGGCAAGAGATGCTATTTCTCAGAGTTTTCATGAGATCTCTTGCGGCGACCTCTTCGGTCATCTTCCTAAGTGTAACGACACCCATGGTCGACATCATAAAAGTTTTTAAGGCCATGCATCTACCAAATGTCTTTATAGAGCTGTTTATGCTGATTTATCGCTTCATCTTCATCATCATAGAAGAGGCTCAAACCAATATCAATTCGCTTGAGATAAAGTTTGGCTTTATCAATACGAAGACCTCATTTAAATCAGTTAAGATTTTTATTGAGAACATGGTTTTGGGCATATTAAAGAGAAACGAAGAGATGATAAATGCACTAAATATCAAGCTTTACAACGGAGAGTTCCCAGTTAGGTGATTATATGTTAGAAGTTAAAAATTTAGAATATACTTATGAAAGTGGAAAAAAAGTTTTGGACGGGATAAGTCTTTCGACTAAGAACGGCGCCATCACTATGATTATAGGTGAGAATGGTGCGGGAAAGACTACTTTATTCAAAAATATCCTTGGTCTACTTAAAAGGGACAAAGGGGAGATAGTTGTCGACGGCGAAGAGCTTCGCTACGACAAGAAAAGTCTTTTGAATTACAGAAAAAACGTTACTATGGTCTTTCAAGACCCGGACAATCAAATCTTTTACTCGAATGTTTTTGATGACACTGCTTTTACGCTTAGAAATCTTGGCTTTGACGAAGATACTGTCAAGGAAAGGGTTGATAAGGCCTTAAAGAGTGCCAATGCATACGAACTAAAGGATATGCCGGTTCACTTCTTAAGTTACGGACAAAAGAAGAGGGTTGCCATCGCTTCAGCCATCGCCTTGGGTGCAAATTACATCCTCATGGATGAGCCGACTGCTGGACTTGACCCTGTCTCCATTGGCATACTTAAAAAGACTATTGCCGGTATTGCCAAAGATAGCTCGCTTCTAATATCTACTCACGATATGGAATTTTGCTATGAAATGGCGGACTACATCTATGTAGTTAAAGACGCTAAGATTATCAAAGAAGGCACTAAGTATGAGATTTTCAAGGATGAGGATGTCATCAAGCGTGCTAATCAAGAGCTGCCTATGTGCGTTAGAGTCGCTAATGCTTTGGGCGTTGACTTTTTTGATAATAATGATCAAATGATAGAGGAGTTAAAGAATTATGCTAAGCATAGCTCTTAATATAAAGGATAGACCTGTTACCATCATTGGTGGCGGGTCTGTCGCTTTAAGAAAGTTTAATACATTAGTAAATGAAGGCGCTTTAATAACTGTTCTTGCTAAGGACTTTGTAGATGGCTTTGTTGGCAAAAATATAAAGCTAATCAAGGATGCTTACAAAAAAGAGTACATAGAAGGAGCCTTTTTACTATACATCGCAACGGGTGACGAAGAGGTCAACAGAAGGGCCGAGGCTGATGCAAAAGAGCTAGGCATCTTGTTTAATAGATGTGACAAAAGCGATGAATCGGATTTTATATCCATAAACATGAAAAAGATTGGCGGCATCGACGTCTCCATATCTACAGGAGGAAGGCTTCCCGACTTAAACAAAACTATTATGGATGATTTAAAAAAATATGAGGCTTATGACGATGAATATTTAGATTTAGCATCTTTGCTTAGATCGTACTACATCCATTACCATAAACAAGATGAAATAAAAAAGATTAAGACTTATACTAAGGAAGAAATTTTACGCTATATAAAGGAGTTTGAAGACTTTGAAGATAAAGGTAGGAACGAGGACGAGTAGGCTTGCTCTGAAGCAGGTTGAACTTGTTTTTAGTAAACTTAAAGAATTTTATGAGATTGATTACGAAGTAGTTGGTATAAACACGCTTGGCGACATCGACAAGAAGACCTCGATCAGTCAGATGGGTGGCAAAGGCGTCTTCGTCAGAGCGATTGAAGACGCTCTTAAGGACGGCAGGATCGATATCGCTGTTCACTCCTTAAAGGATATGACTTCTGAGATTGAAGATGGCCTTGAGATCATCTACTTTGGTGATAGGGCTAGGCGCAATGACATCGTTCTTCTAAATGAAAAACACAAGGGCAAGACTGAGCTCGAAAGTGGCATGAGAGTCGCAACTGGCTCGCTTCGTAGGAAATTTTTACTAGCTATGGATGAAAAGTCTTATGAGATAGCCGAGATACGCGGCAATATTGAGTCAAGGATAGCAAAGCTCGATACAGAGGGCTTCGACGCGATTATATTATCAAGAGCGGCCATAGACAGACTTGACTTAGCTGATGGACTTTGTGGACGCATCATAGACTTGGACGAAGAAGCATTTTTGCCATCGCCATGTCAAGGGGTCATAGCTCTTGAAGTGAATAAAGAAAATCATGAGCTTAAGAAGATGCTTAAGTCAATACAAAATGAAAAAACTGATTTCGAAGTCGGCATAGAGAGAGCATTTTTAGCTGAGTCAGGCGCTTCGTGTAACAAGCCGCTCGGCATAAACGTAGTAAGCGAGAAAGACAAGGCACAGATCAAAGCCTTTATGGCCTCTGATGACCTAAAGAGATATAGATTTATAAATTTTGATACGGATAAAGAAAATTACTTAGCTGATGTAAAGAAAAATACTGAAGTGATTAAAGGAGATATAGATGTCTAAAGTATATTTAGTAGGAGCGGGCCCTGGTGATGAGGGCCTAATTACTGTCAAAGGCTTAAGGCTGATACAAAAGGCCGACTATATTATTTATGACAGGCTCATCAATTACAATTTACTAAACGAAAAAAAGGCAGATGCGAAAATTTTTTACGTGGGCAAAGAGGGGATGAAGTCCTCTTGGAAGCAAGAAGCAATCAATGATTTGCTACTTAAGTGCGCGAGCGAAGAGGGCAAGATTACAGTTAGGCTAAAGGGCGGCGACCCGCTTGTCTTTGGCCGCGGATCTGAAGAAGCACTCTTTTTAAAGGAGCGCGGAATTAAATCTGAGATAGTTCCTGGCATCTCCTCATCAATTGGCGGCCTTATCTACGCTGGCATACCAACAACTCACAGAGAAACGTCAAGGAGCTTCCACGTCTTTACCGGCCACACAATGGATGGCCCAGCCGAGCTTGACTGGGTAACCCTCGCTCATATGGAGGGAACTCTCATCTTTCTTATGGCGATGAGCAATATCGAGACCATAGCTAATAAACTTATCGCGGCAGGCAAAGATCCAAATACCAAGGCAGCCTTCATATACAAGGCGACTAGAGCGGATCAAAGGTCCTTCACTACTACACTTAAGGACGCTTACGAATGCAAAACTATTAACGATATCAAAAACCCATCTGTTTTTGTAATTGGTGACGTAGTTCAATTTGCTGATGAAATTGACTTCTTTGGCGATAGACCTCTTAAGGATAGGTCCTTTATTTTGCTTAGAAAAAAAGAATTCAATCAAGACTTTAAAGATTTTCTAATCGATCATAAGGCAGAATTTTTAGAGCTAGAGACTATTAAGTACACGCCCATCCATGACCATGGCTTTGACGAGGCGCTGAAAAATATCGAAGCTTATAAATATTTAATATTAACAAGCCGAAACGCAGTAGAATTCTTCTTTAAGAGGGCGCTTGAGCTTGGTATAGACTTTAGAAGATTTGCTAATATTAAGATAGC
Source organism: Fenollaria sp. C0166D3 (assembly GCF_056590255.1). NCBI lineage: Bacteria > Bacillati > Bacillota > Clostridia > Eubacteriales > Fenollaria > Fenollaria sp. C0166D3. Next base: position 38,109 of record NZ_JBWPVU010000004.1, on the reverse strand, counting down.
TTCAATAGGTCAAAAGACTATGAAGGACATAGAGGCTTATGGTTTTAAAGCGGACTACGTTTCGGAAAAATATACATCAGATGAAATGATTAAGAATATCACATCGAAGTTCGAAAAGGGCGCTAAGGTGCTTTACCCGCACTCAGACAAGGCGAAGGGCAATATTAGAGCGGCACTTGAGGCTTACGATGTGGATGCCTTTGAAATATACAAAAACAGCGACGAAGCTTATGAGAAGATGTATTTAGAAGATAGGGTTTACGATATATTCTTCTTCTCGTCATCGGAGGCCATTAGCTTCAATAAATTTTATCCAGAGCTAATGTCAAAGGCAAGGATATACTCAATCGGGCCATACACTACAAAGAGCATAGAGGCCATGGGCTACAAAGTCTACAAAGAGGCCAAGGTGCATGACTCAGAAGGTATGATAGATTTAGTAAAAGAGGAGATTAATTATGAAAAATAGAATGAGAAGACTTAGATTAAACGCAAATATCAGAGAAGTATTTGCTGAAACAGCACTTAGAAAAGAAGACCTTATCTATCCACTTTTTGTGAAAGACGGGGTAAATGAGGTAGAAGAGATAAAAAGCCTAAAGGGACAAAAGCAATACACTGTCGATAGGCTTGACGAAGTAATCAAAGAGCTAAAGGACTTAGGCATACGCTCAGTGATTTTATTCGGCGTGCCTGATCACAAGGACGCGTGCGGCTCAGGCGCTTATGCAAAGGACGGCGTCGTTCAAAGAGCTATCAGAAAGATCAAAGAGATTGACAAGGACTTCATCGTTATAGGTGACGTTTGCATGTGCGAGTACACTGATCACGGTCACTGCGGCATACTTCATGGTGATTATGTTGATAACGACGAAACCGTTTCCTATTTACAAAAGATAGCCGTGTCCATGGCAGAAGCAGGAGTCGATATAGTCGCTCCATCTGATATGATGGACGGACGTGTCGCAAAGATTAGAGAAGCACTTGACGAGGCGGGATACATAAACGTATCAATCATGAGCTACGCATCGAAATTCGCTTCAAACTACTACGGACCATTCAGAGACGCAGCTGGCAGCGCACCAAGTTTTGGTGACAGAAAACAATATCAAATGGATTATAGAAATAAAAAAGAAGCACTTAGAGAGATACTTTCAGATGTAGAAGAGGGCGCCGACATGCTTATAGTTAAGCCAGCTATGGCATACGGTGATATAATGAAGATCGCATCAGAAGAAACAAATTTACCTATAGTCGCTTACTCAGTTAGTGGTGAGTACGCTATGCTTTATGACGCCGTGGCAAACGGCCTTGTCAAAGAAGATATAATTATGGAGACAATGCTATCATTCAAAAGAGCAGGAGCAAATTTAATCATCACATACTTTGCTAAGTACTTAGCAGAAAGATTATAATGGCGAAGAAGTATTACGCGGTTAAGGCAGGTCGCAAAACTGAAATCTTCGAGACATGGGACGAAGCGAAAGAGCAGGTCCATGGCTTTAAGAACGCAATATATAAATCATTTAAAACTATGGAAGAGGCAGAAAATTACATGAAGGGTGCGGAGCCCGAGACAAGTCACGAGTTAGCTGGTAAGCTCCTTGCTTATGTCGATGGCAGCTTTAGTAATATCTTAAAAAAATATTCGGCGGCAGCCATCTTCGTAAAGGACGGTGAAGTCGTTCACAAGGCCTCGGTGGCCTATGACGATAAGGATCACTTGGCGATTCGTAACGTCGCCGGTGAGATAAAGGCGTCTATGCTTGCTATTAACTATGCAATTGACGAAGGTTACGACGAGGTCCACATCTACTACGACTACGAAGGCATTCGCAGCTGGGCGATGGGCTATTGGAAGACTAATAAGGACGCGACTAAGGCTTATAAAAAATTTTTTGATGAGAAAAAAGATAAAGTAGAGGTCCATTTCCATAAGGTAGAAGCACATACTGGCGACAAATACAATGAGATGGCAGATAAACTTGCCAAGGAAGCTCTTGTAAAAAGCTCTTGACATTTATATGTCCATAGTATATAATAAAGGCACTTGAATGACAAAGAAAATATTTTAGGAAGGTGAAGAAATGGATTTTGCACAAAAATTAAAAAGATTAAGAGAAAAAGAAGGCATGACACAAACTGATCTTGCCGAAGAACTAGGTTTATCACTTAAGACTATTTCAAGATATGAAGTCAATGGTATGAGACCTCGTAGTAGAAAAATTTATAATCAAATGGCTAACATATTTAGAGTTGACGCATCATACCTTTTAGTTGATGATGACGACTACAAGGTTCCAGTTGAGGACCAAAACTATGATATGCTTGTAAATGGCATGCTAGGCCTATTCGCAGGTGGAACACTTAGCGATGAAGACAAAAAGGCTGTAGTTGAAGCTATCACAGATGCTTACTACAAATCAAAATATCAAGGCAATAATAATAAGGAAAGTAAAAATTAGTGAGCGAAAAATATTTAGATGATGCACTTGCATTGATTGAGGAGCACGGAACTAATGATCCTTACGAGATACTTGAAAACCTTGGCGTAGTAGTCATACCCATAAACATAGGTGCGGCTTTTCTAGGCATGTTTAGGATTTTGGACGGCGTTAGCTACGTGATCTACAATACTCATGCGGATGAGAAAGTGATTACACAGGTCTTGGCGCATGAACTAGGTCACTACCTTTATCACAAGGATTATGCAAGTGAGGCGGAGCTAGCAGATTTTGGCTTGTCACAGGAGTCTTCAATAATCGAAGCCCAGGCCAATACCTTTGCGGCGCATCTACTTATTGACGAAGACGAAGTTTTAAACACTATAGAGGAAGGCATGAGCTACATGGAGCTCGCTCAAAGACTGATGGTTGACGAAAATCTTCTTCTTTATAAGCTTAAGTCTATGAAGAAGAGGGGCCTTAATATCAATTTGGGCGAAGTTCCTAGGAGTCAGTTCTTTCAAAATCTAGCAGAACAAGCTAAAAAATACGAAACAGACTAGTGGAGGATACTATGAAAAAGAAAATATTAAGCGCAGTGGCATTACTTGTCCTAGCAAGCTTATTTTTATTTGCGTGCGATGGAGCTAAGGATGCTGCTAAATTTACTATAAAGGATCATTACACAACAGCAGGAACTAACGGCGTATTAACGTCTTATGATATCGATGGCAAAGAATATGTCATCTTCGACCAATTCTTAGAGCTACTTAACCCAACAATTCATAGAGTGGGTAATGTTTATGAGATGGTTGACGGCGTTCCTATGCCAAAGAAGAGTGAAGATGGCTTCTATTACCTTGACGATGGCATGCTATATAGCACAGAAAAGCCGATAGAAGCAGTCAGACTTGACAGCGAAACTTATGATAAGATGGAAGACGTTAAGTTCCCTATATATTATAAGGACGATGTCATTGCTCTTGATGAGGGAGTAAAGAAAGTTAATGATACAGTTTTCTATCCACTAGAACATCTAGCTGAAGTATTTAGCTTTAAGGCTGAAAACGGCGAATTTGTTTTTGCAGAAAAAGATGAAAATGAATTAGAAGTTCTTAATCAAAAGGACTACGACTGGTATATTGATCAAAAAGAAACAGGTCAATACGCTGATAATAACTGTGGACCAAGCTGCGCTGTAATGAGCTTGTATTTCCAAAAGGGATATGACAAGGCTATCACAGCTGAAACTGCTAGAAACACTCGTGTCAACGATGGTGGCTGGTGGTTCACATCAGACGTTAGTGACTTCTTAAGTGATTCTGGTGTTAAGCACAAAATGAAGTTCTACAAGAACCCAGATAGCTTATTGACACCGCTTAGAGAAGGCAAAATCTGTATCATCTGTATCGATTCATCGACACTTCGTTACAATCCAGATAACGATTCTCGCTTTAACAAGTACTACACAGGTGGCGGCGGTCACTTCATCATTGTCAATGGATATAAAGTAGTAGACGGAAGACTTTATTATATAGTAAACGACCCTAACTCTTGGGGCATGAAGTACGCTGATGGCACTTACATGGGTAAGGACAGATACTACGATGCCATCGACATAGACAAGACAGTTAGAGATTGGTCAAGAGAGTATTACATTGTAGATAATAATTAGTAATAATAGACGGCTTAGGTCGTCTATTTTTTTGTCTAAAAAAGGAGTGAGATAGAAGTGGATATACTTGATAAACTTAAAAATAGAGAAGAGATATATTACCCTATAGAAAGAAATAGAAATATGGACCTGCGCTTTACATTGTATGACGCCTTTCTTGCTAAGAAGCGCTTCGAACGTTTTGCGCCTCTCTTCATGGAAGCCTTTGAGGAGATAGATGGACCATGCTATTACAAAAGCGATTTATATAAGTCAAAGCTTGGAGCTGCGCTTTATCTAAAGCTTGATTCGGAGCTAAAAGTTGCTCATAGCGTTAAGGCGAGAGGCGGCTTTAACGAGGTCATGGTCAAGGTCGAAGACGTTCTTAAAGAAAATAATATGCTAGATAAATTTGATGATTTAAGTCTTGACGACATAAGAAAGATTATGGCGGCATATACAATCGAAGTGAGTTCAACTGGCAACTTGGGTCTATCCATAGGTCTATGCGCTAAGGCCTTTGGCTTTAAAGCCAAGGTTCATATGAGCCGCGACGCGAAGGATTGGAAGAAAAAGCTATTAAGAGAAGCGGGCGCTGAAGTCATCGAGTATGATCATGACTATACATACGCAGTTAAGATGGGTAGGTTAAGTGCCGAGCAGAACCCAATGAGCTACTTTGTTGATGATGAGATGAGTGAAAAGCTTTTCCTCGGCTATGCAGCGTCCATTTTTGAAGTCGCTGAGCAAGTAGCATCAAGCGGGATAAACCCATCAGATGACGAGCCCCTTCATGTATTTTTGCCTTGCGGCGTGGGCGGCGCACCTGGTGGCATCGCATTTGCCTTAAGAAGCTTCTTCAAAGACAGCGTCCGTATATACTTTGTAGAGCCGACCGAGTACCCTTGTATGCTATATAGCTTTATTCATGGTGAGGCTGCTTCTGTTAACGATATCGGTCTCGGGGGCAAAACCATTGCCGATGGTCTTGCGTGTAGCGCACCATCGAAGCTTGTCTTTCCTATGCTATCTTCACTTATCGACGGCTTCTTCACCTTTAACGACGAGAGCATATTAAGAGCAAAGAAAGATATAGAAGCGATTGACGAGAAGGTCGTCGAAGCATCGAGCGCCGCAGCACTATTAGCATATGAAAAAATAAATAGGCCAAAGAACTCAATACTATGGATTACTGGATCAAATGTTGATAAATAGCACTTAAAGTCTTGAATTATAATATTGTTAGTGATATAATTAAAATTTGGAGGGATATTATGAATTTATTAGTTGTAATTTTAAATGAAATGGATAAGCTCGATGAATTATTACTTGAACTTTCCAAAAAATCAATCACAGGAGGTACTATACTTGACAGTCAAGGTATGGCCTCAACACTAGCTGGTTGGCACAAAGACATCAGTGCCTTCGGCGGACTTAGACAAATACTTAACGGACAAAGACCATTCAACAAAACACTGCTTATGGTGCTTGACGATGAAAAGCTTGTCGTAGCAAAGGAAGTTGTTAAGACTGTTATGGGCAATATTAACAATGAAAATACAGGAATTATGTTTACTCTTGATGTCAAGAGCGTGGAAGGATTGACTAAATAGTATGAATTATGAAATCTTATTACATTTAGGTACAATCTTACTCGTTGGATTTATAGTTTCAAAAATACTTGGCCTCTTCAAATTTCCAGAGGTAACAGGCTACTTGATAGCAGGTATACTCATAGGACCCTCGGTCTTAGGACTAATACCCGAAGAAGCAGTTAAGAACTTTGATATCATCAGTGAAGTCGCTTTAGCCTTCATCGCCTTTTCCATAGGTGCCGAGCTAAAGTTTGACGATTTAAAAAGAGTGGGCAAGGCGATATTTATAATAACTATACTAGAAGCACTAGTTGCCTTTTTCCTAGTAACCGTAGTTATGCTTTTACTTGGACAAAGTTTTCCATTCTCACTAGCAATAGGCTCAATCGCGTGCGCAACAGCACCAGCCGCAACACTTATGGTCATTAAGCAATACAAGGCCGAAGGACCACTAGTTAGGACACTTATACCAGTCGTTGCACTTGATGACGGCGTTTGTATCATCGCTTTCGGTGTTGCATCAACACTTGCTCAAAACATGATACAAGGCGGAGCTTTTTCAATGATGAACATGGTTGGAAAGCCAATAATCCAAATATTAGCAGCACTTGCTCTAGGTGTAGTAGCAGGCATCATCATGGTTAAGTCCATGAGATTCATGAAGAACCAAGGACAAATCCAAGCTTCTTTTATAGGTGTAATCTTCTTATTAGCAGCTATATCACTACGCTTTGACCTATCAAGTCTACTTACTATGATGGCTTTTGGTACAACAATCTGTAATACATCAAGAGAAGAAGTTAAAGTCTTCAACGCAATCGAAGTTATTACGCCAGCCATCTTCCTATGCTTCTTTGTATTATCAGGCGCAGACCTTAACCTAGCAAGCTTAACAAAAGTTGGTCTACTTGGTATAGCATATGTAGTTGCTAGAGTCATAGGTAAGGCGCTAGGCGCAGGCATTGGCGCAAAGATCGGCAACTTGCCAAGCACAGTACAACAAAACCTAGGTTTCTGCCTTGTTCCTCAAGCCGGCGTTGCCATCGGTCTTTCACTAATTGCAAAGAGAATCATACCTGCACCTCATGGAGAAGTAATCAGAGACATAATACTTTCAGCTACAGTTATCTATGAATTAGTAGGACCGCTATTAACAAAGATGGCGCTACTTAGAGCTGGAGAAATCAAAAAGGAGAACTTATAATGAACATCAAAATTAAGTATTTTGAAGAGCTAAACACAACCGAACTATATGAAATACTTAAGCTTAGACAAGCTGTCTTCGTGGTAGAACAAAACTGTCCATATCACGATATAGACGAGTTTGATCCAGTATCAGTGCACCTTATGATGATAGAGGGTGACGAGCTTATCGGCTACGCTAGAATCAATGAGAAGGGCACTCGCTATCCAGAAGTTTCTATAGGCCGCTTCCTTGTGAAGAAGGATTTTAGAAAAGATGGTTACGGCGATAAGCTATTCTCAAGGGCAATCGACTACATCACAGACGACATGAAAGAGGATACAATCAAAATACAAGCTCAAACATATATGAAAGATTATTACGCTAAGAAAGGTTTTAAAGAGATATCCGAGCCTTATCTTGAAGACGATATAGAGCATGTGGATATGCTTTACAAAAAAGATTAATATGTATAAGAAAATATTTATCATGCTTATGGTCTTGTGCCTAGCCTTAACAGCTTGCGCAGGGACTGAAGATGCTGCTAAAAATGATAAAAAAGATTTAAGTATACTCTTACTGATCAATGGTACTCTTGGAGACAAAAGCTTCTTCGATAGCGCTGAAGCAGGCATGGAGCTAATCAAGGAAAAGTATCCAGAAATAACTACTAAGACCATAGAGATGGGTGTTGACGAGACAAAGTACGCCGCTATACTTGAAGAAAATGTAAGCTCAAAGGCCTATGACATCATCGTAGCGGGCACTTGGCAGCTTAAGGACAAGCTGCAAAAGATATCCGAAGCCTACCCAGAACAAAAATTTATACTTTTTGACGACAACGCCAACGATGGCGAGAAAAAATATGATAACATCTACTCGATTCTTTACAAGCAAAATGAAGGCGGTTTCTTAGCTGGGGCACTTGCTGGATTAGTTGAGCAAGGCGAGGGCTATAGTTTTGCCAAAAAGACTAAAAAGATCGGTCTAATTGGCGGCATGGACAATAAGATAGTTAAGGACTTTTTACTTGGCTACGAAGATGGTGCAAAATACGTGTGCGATGATGTAGAGGTCTTAACAAGCTACGTTGGTAACTTCACTGACGCGATTAAGGCGAAGGACCTAGCTAACATCTTGTACAAGGAGAAGGACGTCGACATCATATTTAACGTCGCATCCATAGCTGGCCTTGGCATCATCGACTCAGCAGCTGAGACAGAGCACTACGTCATAGGCGTTGACTCAGATCAAGCGGCTCTACTAGGCGAAGCAAAAGCAAAATTCATTTTGACTTCAATACTAAAAAGAGTTGATATATCCTTACTTAGAGCAATTGATAAATACAAAGCTGGCGAAGAAATCTTCGGCACAACAGAAATTTTAGGCGTAAAAGAGGACGCCATCAGCATAGCTGACAACGATTTCTACAAAAACACAGTCAGTGAAGCAGATAGATCCAAGATAGACGAGATTATTGACGAGATAAAAGCTGATAAGATCACTATCAGAAGCGAATTCAATGATTAAGATAAATAATTTAAGCTTTGCTTATGGCGAGAAGATCATCTTCGATAAGTTTAGCTTAGAGATAAACGATAGACTTGCTTTTCTTATGGGGAAGAATGGTGCAGGCAAAACGACACTTTTAAAACTCATTCACGGAGACTTGAAAGATTACAGTGGAGAGATAGTCTCAGACGAGGCCTATATGCTTAGTCAAAGCTTTATGCTCTTTGATGAGCTAAGCGCTATTGAAAATATCAGCTCTGCCATAAACGTGAGTAAAAAAGAAGCAGAGAGCCTTGTAAAGACATCGCCATTTTATATAGAGGGTCTTGAGCGCAAAGTCAAGGACATGAGTACTATTGAGAGGCAGACAGTTGAGCTCATCGCAATGAGTCTAACAGAAAAAAAGCTGATACTACTTGACGAGGTGAGTGCCGCACTTGATGCGAGGACCACAGATAAGCTTAAGGCCTACATCAAGGGCTCGGAGAAGAGCTTTCTTATGGTATCACACGACGAGGACTTCATTCAAAGCTTCGATGCGAAGAAAATTTTTTTAGATAAGCAAAAAGCAGAGTCCGAGCAAAAAATTGATCCTAGGCAAAATGCACGCAGCTCAAAAATTATCGGCATCTACCTAAAAGACGAGTCAAAACTCGAGATGCTCATCAAAGGCTTCACGCGCTTTGCCTACGTGCCAAAAGATGTGCGCAGCGCCTTGCTTATGGACGAAGAGGCGTACAAAAACATCTTCATATATGATATTTTAAAGAATAAAAAATGCGATTACACAAAAGAGGCCGAGGACTTTATATCAAAATACAAATTAAAGTTCAAGGCGCATGACATTACGAAGACACTCTCTGGAGGCAATTTGCAAAAGCTGGTCTTTTTCAGAGAGATGGGGCGTGATGAGGACCTATACATTTTATACAATTACAAGAAGGGCATGGACTTCGAAGCGAAGGCCCTTGCTCAAGAGTCGATACTTAAGAGACGAGATGAAGGCAAAACCATTTACATCGTTTCGGACGATTACGAAGATTTAAAGGAGGATATAGTAGATGAAATCAAAGTCATTTAAGAGATATTTCATTTTGCTATATCCTTTTTTGATGCTTATAACACTAGTCTTAGTCGCTTTGATCTCAAATATCAGTCTTAACGATATGCTCATGGCGGCCGCAAAACCATTTGCCTCGCCATTCTATAGACTGAGCTTTATCAAAGAATTTCTCATAGTCGGCCTTTTGTCAGTGGCGATGAACCTTTCCTTGTCAATGGGTGAGATGAACTTTTCGTTTGAAGGCATCTTTCATATGGCGGTATTCTTATCGGCGTTAGTGGCCATTTACTTTGCAAATTTCTTTATAATTATAGCTTTAGTGCCAATAGTTTTGTATTTACTTTGGCAAGTACCGAAAAAAGTATCAAGAGGTGATGGAAACAAGCTCATCATCTCCTCACTGATCTTTAACTACCTTATTTTAGGTGCGATAAATTACCTTGTCTATACATTTTTCTCAGATGAAAATATTTCTTCAGCCGTTACAAAAGACTTTGCTTTTACGCTTGATATAAAGCTTGGCATTGCCATAGCCGTAGTGAGTCTTGTGGCATTTATAATATTTGCAGTGAAGACCTCGCTCGTATCTAAGCTAAAGATAATTAAGGACGCGCCAAGCATATTAACTTCGACTGGAACTGAGATAAAAAAAGAAAAGAGGGCGATAGACCTATGTCTTGCGCTTCTAACATCTGTGGCCGCATTTCTATATCTTTTCTTAAACTACAATCGCTTTTCACTTCAAAGCTTCACGGGCTACGGCTTTGACGCGATAACCGTTACGCTTCTTGCGCGTTGCGACTTTAAAAAACTTGCCTACCCAGCCATATTAATTACATACATAAGACTTTTAAGCCTTGTCATGCAGACCGAATTTTCCTTTGTTTCCTCTGTGATGTACCTAATGCAAGGCGTTCTGATCTTTATATCGATATTGGAGGCGCGCGATGACAGAAATTATTAGAGCCTTTATACGTATATTTCTTTTGTGCCTAGCCATCAACTCGATGAGGATGCTCGGCCTCTGCCTCTTACACGCAGACGGCCTTGTCAATATCTCGGCGATAACGGCACTTGTGTTATATAGCGAAACGCATTCATTTACATTTACAATATTGGCAGCAACAGTCGTAACGCTTTTGGTAAATACGTTTTTTGTTTACTTAACAAAACATAGAGGCACATCAGACATTGTTTATGGCATAGCGATGAACCTTATTCTGCGTGGTCTATCGGGCCTTATGCTTTATCTATATGCGGGCGACCTCGCCATGTCGACTTCGGTCAATGTAGATTTTGATGTGAAAGTATTTGGCGTTGACATATTTATAGTTTTGACTCTAGTACTAAGTCTTTTCTATTATATATATCTATATAAGACAAGGGCAGGGCTTGAGCTAAGAGCCGTGGGCCTTGATGAAGAAAAAGCTAGCTTTAGAAAATTAAATATAGCTAGGGCGCGCCGTGATGCGATTCTTTTTGCATCTATATTTGCAGCACTCGTTGGAAGCTTCTTATCGCTATCATATTTTTCATACTTCACGGAAAATATCTCGCAAAATGTGGGCTATGTATGCTTGGCGCTTGAAGGCTTCTCAGTCATACATCCAGCTTTAACGCCAATTGCAAGTCTTGTATACGCAGTCTTTACTTATCTTGCAGGCTCATTCCAAAGCGTGGCGGCCATTAACTACAAGCTCTTGGACTTAATTCCTTACCTTGTAATTCTCATTTTGCTATACTTTTTGAAGGACGATAAAAAATTGCGTGGCAAGGGCTTTTATGATATAATTAAAAAAGAGGTGAAGAAATGAAAAAGCTAATTAGAAATTTATTTATACTATCGATACTGCTTCTAGGCCTTATGAATACAGGAACTAAGGCGGCATCACTTAACTTAATCATAGACGGAAACAACGTGACAAAGAGCGCGAGCCCCATTGTCAAAAACAGAAGGACCTTGGTTCCACTTCGTTTCATCGGGGAAGCTTTAGGAAAGGAAGTTCTTTGGAACAACGACGAAAAGAGCGTTACAGTTAGTGACGAGGGCACTAGCTTCAAGCTATATATCGACTCAAAGATTATTGACAATAGTGACGGAACGCTTAAGTTTACTGACGTTGCTCCATGCATAGTGAACAGAAAAACATATCTACCGCTTAGAGCCATAGCTGAGCTTATGAATATAGGCGTCGGCTACGATAAAGCAAGTTCAACGGTTACTATTGATTCATCTACTTATAATCCAGTAGAAGAGAGTACTACAATCGTTGGCCTTATGCCAAATCAAACAATAAATACTAAGATGAATTTTACTTTTGTCACAAATAAAAATTTTGCAAAGGCAAAGCTATTACTATTAAATGACAAAAACGAAGGCTATATACAAGACGTAAAGACAAGTACAGCCGAAGCGCTTGAGTTTTTACCGAGCCTTAAAGACGAAGGAAATAAAAAATTAGTCCTTGCGCTTTACGATGCAAATGGCAATGTGATTGACGCGACAGGCGCCAAGATCAACTTAAACGTACTTCCGAGAGTAACTTACTCAGGCGTTGACAATAGTGGCTTTGTGCAAGACGAACTAAAGATAACACCTGACATAAACTTTATCGCATCAAAGATGAAGGCGACTATAACAAATTTAACTACAGGCGCTACAGAAGTGAAGGACAATCTTGATCCAGAAGGAGAATTCTTATTCAAGCCAAGCTATTTGGATGCGGGCAGCTATTCCATAATGCTATCGGCTTTTGACGAGCTAGGCAGAGAGCACTTTGGCGAGACAAAGAGCTTCACCATGAGCATAAATCCATATCTAAATATAACAGGCGTACCGAAGGACGGCGTCATCTCAGGTCAAGTAACGCTTAACGCGCAAAGAAACTTCGATGTAATGAGAACTGATTACGTTTTACGTGACCCATTGACAGGACAAGAAACAGTTATTGAGTCAAAATCATACGGCGCATGCAAGTTTTTCCCGAACATTAACGACGCAGGTCAAAAGGAAGTCTTCGTCAGATGCATAGACGCGAGCGGAAAGACTATGGAGAGCGAACATAAACTTGTCTTGATCAAGGGCGACTCGAAGCTTATACTTGAAGGCGTTGCTCCTGGCGGCATCGTTCACAAGTATGTGGATTTGAACGCTGTATCAAATGTTGGCGTTAACAGCGTAAACTATTACATCAAAAATCTTAGAACAGGCAAGACTAAGACCATAGCTGAGAACGTGCCTTATGGCCAAAAGTTTAGATACAACGTCACTAAGGACGATGAAGGCGAGAATGAAATCAGCGTTACAGGCAATCAAATCGACGCCTTTATCAAGGGTGAGAGCATTAAATTTAGGATATACACAGGAAAGATATATACAAAACAGCCGCTAATGGCGAAGGACAAATTCCTTGACTACACAAAAAAGATTGCTAGACGCGAATTTTTAAGAACAGACCTAAGCGGCGCCATCACTACAGCACAAGCAATACTTGAATCAGGTTGGGGCCAATCAGTGCCAGTCGATAAGTACACAGGAAAGTTCTCGAATAACCTATTTGGTATCAAGGGAAGCGCTTCCAATGGCACCGTAACCATAACTACAACAGAAGTTTATAATAACGTTAGATACACAGTTGATGACAAGTTTAGAGCATATAAATCGGCCGACGAATCATTTAGAGATCACACTGAATTATTCTTCGCAAAGAAATGGTATACGCCATTTAGAAAAGTTATGTTCAACGACCAAAGAGGCGTCTACGCAATCAAGAGATGCGGTTATGCGACAGACCCTAGCTATCCAGTGAAATTAAAGCAAATCATCGACAAATACAATCTAAAAGAGCTAGACAAAGTTAATTTATAAGATATAGAGCAGGGCACTTGCCTTGCTCTTTTTTTGTGGCAAGATATAAAAAAAATAATTAATTTTAGCATAGTAATGATTTAGACTGGGTATATTATAAAAAAGGAGGTATATTTATGAATTACTTAGTTTTAATCGGCGTACTGCTAATAGTTGTCGGCTTTGCACTAAAGCTTGACGTTGTAGCAGTCGTTTTGATATCTGGCCTAGTAACTGGCTTGGTATCAGGTATGTCATTAGTAGAAGTATTAGACTTAATTGGAAAGGGCTTTGTAACAAACAGATACATGTCACTTTTCTTCCTAAGTCTACCACTAATCGCTATCATGGAAAGGTACGGTCTTAAGGACAGAGCAGCTGAAGCCATAAAGAAGATCAAATCAGCAAGCGCAGGTGGCGTTGTTGGTTTATACATCTTAATTAGATGGGTGGCAGCTATATTCTCTTTAAGACTAGGTGGACACGTTCAATTCGTTAGACCACTTATACTACCTATGGCTGAGGGTGCTGCAGCAAAGACTGTTGACCTATCAGAAAAGAAATTAGAAGAGCTTAAGGGACTTGCAGGTGCTGCAGAAAACTACGGAAACTTCTTCGGACAAAACATATTCCCAGTTGCGAGCGGCGTTTTATTAATTCAAGGTACACTAGCAGGAGCTGGTTATGAAGTTACTAACGCAGAAATCGCTCAAGGCTCAATACTAGCCGGCGTTGCTATGGTGATTTTATCACTAGTACAATGCTACCTATTTGAAAAAAGTTTAAGAAAGGAGCTTAAGAATGTTTAAATTTATTTATGCTAATTCAGCTATGGTTGACGAAGTCATCTACATTCTATGTGGTATCGTCTGCATTATGACTGGAATTAGAGGCTTAAAGAATAAAAAAGCTCCTATCGGTACATTTCTTTTCTGGACACTTTTAGGTATACTTTTTGGAGCAGGTAAGTTTATTATCGACAGTTTTGAACATGGCGGAGCCATCATAGGCGGCTGCTTGATGCTACTAGGAGCACTAACACTTACAAATCAAGTACAAATAGGCGAGTTCAATTCTCAATCAGAAGAGCAAAAAGTTGCTTACGGAAAAAAGGTTGGCAACAAGATATTCATACCAGCTCTTGCAATAGGTGTCATCGCCATGATTATGGCGCAATTCAAGAGCTTTAAAGTAGCTGTTGATGTAAAAGATGGTGCAGATGTATTCTTTGGATTTACATCAGCTCAAACACTTGGTATATCATCAGTACTTGCCATCATCATCGCGCTTATCATAACAAAGGCAAAATACTCTGAAACAAAGGAAGATACAGCTAAGATGCTTATGCAAATAGGCAGCTCATCACTACTTCCTCAACTACTTGGAGCACTAGGAACAGTATTCGCAGCGGCAGGTGTTGGCGAAATCATCGGTTCAGGCGTTTCTGCTGTAGTTCCACCTGAAGCAAAAGTTTTAGGCGTAATCGCTTATTGCGTTGGTATGGTAGTCTTTACCATGATTATGGGTAATGCCTTCGCAGCATTTACAGTTATTACACTTGGCGTTGGTGTTCCATTCGTTATTGCCAATGGCGGTAACCCTGCCATCATAGGCGCGCTTGGTATGACTTGCGGCTACTGCGGTACGCTACTAACACCTATGGCTGCTAACTTCAACATAGTTCCAGGAGCTATACTTGAAACAAAAGATAAATACACTATAATCAAGGCACAAGCACCAGTTGCTATACCTTTAATAGTAGTACACATTATATTAATGTTATTGATTGGATTTAGATAGAATTAGAAGAAATTTTGAAAGGAGACGATATTTTGAAGATATTAGTAACAGGCTTTGACCCCTTTGGCGGAGAAAAGATAAACCCAGCGATTGAATCGGTAAAGAAACTTCCTGATACAATTGCCGGAGCTGAAATAATTAAGCTAGAGATACCTACTGTAATAGGTAAATCTGTTGACAAGATCAAAGCAAAGATTGAAGAAGTGCATCCAGATGTTGTTTTATCCATCGGTCAAGCAGGCGGCAGACCAGACATCACTGTTGAAAGGGTCGGCATCAACTGCGACGACTGCAGAATCAAGGACAACGAAGGCAATCAACCTATAGATGAAAAGGTGGCTGAAGACGGTCCAGCGGCATATTTCTCGACACTACCTATCAAGGCCATGGTTAAGAGTATACAAGATGGCGGCGTGCCAGCAAGCGTTTCAAACACAGCAGGTACTTTCATCTGTAATCACGTTCTTTATGGAGTAGCACACATACAAGCTACTAAGCATCCTGAGATGAGAACAGGTTTTATACACATTCCGTTCTTACCAGAACAAGTAGTTGATAAGAAGAATATGCCATCGATGGCGCTTGAGACTATTGTTAAGGGACTTACTTTGGCAATAGGAGCGATTGTAAATAACGATAGTGATATTAAAGTCACAGGTGGAGCCACTCATTAATTCTTAAAAAAATCGCGCCTGAAGCTTGTAACGAATGAAGACATATCCTCGATGTACTCGCTTGTACTACTCCGGTATGTCTCATTCTAAACTTCGCTTCATTCATCGATTTTTTCTACAGAATTAAAAAAAATATATTTAAATGCATATAATGTTTATCAAACATACAAGACTAGAATTAATTTTCTAGTCTTTTTTATTATATCTACACAAAGCTATTGACAAAGCAAATTACTAATGCTATAATAATATTGAACATAGTTCAGTTAGGAGGACGTATGAAGAGCTCTGTTTTATCAAAGGATGCTATACTTATTAAAATTAGAGAGATAGTCGCAAGAGACGGTCTCGATGCGCTTAGTATAAGAGGGCTCGCAAAGGAGCTTGACTGCTCTGTTGGCATCATCTACTACTACTTTGAGTCGAAGGACGAGCTGATCGTCGAAGCGATAGAAAGTGTTTGGGAAGACATCTTTCAAGCGGATGAGACAAGTAACTACGATTCATTTTTAGCTTATATCAGTGATTCTTTTACTCATATAAGCAGTGGAATTAAAAAGTATCCAAACTTTTTCACTCTTCACACTCTTATGCTTCAAACCGATAAGAGGAGCGAGGCTAAGTCCATGATGCAGATTTACATGACTAAGCTTAAGAGCAATATGAAAGAAGTTTTGGATCGAGATAGCAGTGTCAAGAAAGGCGTTTTCACTGATGACTTCACTGAAGATGATTTTATTAGCTTCATCATGTCAAACATCATGAGCCTTATACTTGATCCATCGTATAAAAAAGAGTTTTTCATTAAACTTATAGATAAAATATTATATTAAAACCCGTCACTTAATCTGACGGGTATATATTAAAGCGAAATTGAACAATGTTCAGTAAGGAGTGATATTATGCGAGCAATTTTTGAAAGTCTTTTTGACGCCATCTACCTAATCACAGTCATCACTATAGGTATAAAGATGCTGCAAGGGGCGCATGGCAGAAAAGAGTACCGCTTATTTGGTCTCATGGCTCTAGTACTAGGTTTTGGCGATGCCTTTCACTTAGTGCCAAGGATGATTGCGCTACTGACAACAGGCGAAGAAAATTATGTGAAGCTACTTGGTCTTGGTAAGCTCATCACATCCATCACCATGACGGTGTTTTACGTCTTGCTTTATTATGTTTGGCGCCTGCGCTATAAGGTAAATGGCAGAGATGAACTCACTAAGACCATCTACGGACTTGCAATACTTAGGATAATTCTTTGCCTATGTCCAAGGAATGAATTTTTGTCGGCGAATCCGCCATTATCCTGGGCAATATATAGAAATTTACCGTTTTTGCTTATAGGCATCATAATTATGATTATATTCTACAAGTCACAAAAGGCGCACAATGACAAGAACTTTAAGTATATGTGGCTCACAATAGTTTTGAGTTTTGCCTTTTACGCGCCAGTCGTTTTATACGCGCAAAGGTATCCAAACGTAGGACTACTGATGATACCAAAGACTTGCGCTTACGTTTGGACAGTCTTGATAGGGTATAAAGATATGATTAGCACAGAGAAAAAATAAGTTTTTGACAAAGCGTCTTGCTCGTGGTATAATCATATTTACATTATTTAATATATAGCTATTTAATATACCTATATACGAAAGGAGAAAAATATGAAGAAGAAATTAGTTAACACAGCTGCATACTATGCTGTAGCTGGTCTATTTGCAGGCGCTTTCTACAGAGAGTTCACTAAGTACATGGGCTATACTGGAGTAACATCACTTGGCAAAGCACACACACACCTATTTGCCCTAGGTATGCTTATGTTTTTAATAGTTACTGCACTTGCATCAACAACAGAAATTACTAAGAGCGAGTACTTCGATCGCTTCTACTTTTATTACAACATCGGCGTTGGTCTAACAGCAACTATGATATTCTGTAGAGGTTTGTATCAAGTAATTGGTCTTGACAACAAAATACTAGACCTTGTTATATCATGGACAGCAGGCGCAGGACACGTAACAGTTACTATCGGCCTAGCATTTTTATTCTTGTCATTGAAACAAACAATCAAGGACTAGAAGCGTAATTTAAAATATACGATTAGAATATACTTTATTCTACCCTCATTTCTTTTTTGAGCCTCATCACATGATGGGGCTTCCCTTTTGTTAAGTATCTGTTACAAGAGCGTTTTTTTATGATAATGGTGGTATAATTATATCAAAGGAAGTGATACTATGAAAAAATTTAGAAATACTTTACTCATACTCATGGCTCTTGTCATGATGCTAAACGCCTTTGCTTGCAAGAAGACTGATGACCATGTTGGTGCCAATGGAAGTTCAAGTGGCAATGCAAATGAAAATACCGAAGCAAATGAAAATAATAAAGAAGAAAATAATGAAGCAAATGAAAATAATGACGAAGCACCTGAAGCTATTGACACAAAAAAAGAAAATGAAGATGATGGCATAAGTGATTTATATAAGCTAGTGGAAAAGGATTTAAAAAAAGAAGTAAAAGAAGATAACAAGGCCTTTATGATTCCTCTTGGCGCAGGATATGACGAAGAGACTTTAAAAGCAGTTTTAACTAGACTAAAGGAAGTCAAGGAAAAATACTCATACGACAAGGACCTTGAAGAGCTAATGATGCTTGTTAAGGGTGATGACGGCAATACTTATCTCGTTGCGCAAGAGTTTTATCTACTAGTACCAAAGTATGATGACGCGGACATTTCGCTTAAGGAGCTAGAACTTAGTGAAGAGGGCGCTTTAGACGCCGTGGCAAACGAAGCACTTGACGGCAAAATTGTTCATGGACCTACACTTATCGTGCAAAACATCTCTGATATAGCGCCTAATGGCGAAATCACTATCAAGGATAAAGCTGGCGAAGTGAAGTTCAGTCCTTATGTTTCATTAAAGGATGGCGAGCTAATGCTTGATGAGGGCGCAGTCGATGCGAGCGAAGTACTAAGCTACGATGACAAGGCTGATGACTACGACGAAAAACTATTCGAAAAAATCTATAGCTATATGCCAAAATTTTAATTAAATATAAAAGGGGATTATGTCAAGAAATAATTAAAAAATTCTTGACATTTTCTTTTCATTATTGTATAATATCTCTTGTTGGGACCTTTAGCTCAGTTGGTTAGAGCGTCCGGCTCATAACCGGCAGGTCCGGGGTTCGAGTCCCTGAAGGTCCACCAATTTGCCCAGATAGCTCAGTCGGTAGAGCAGTAGACTGAAAATCTACGTGTGGCTGGTTCGATCCCGGCTCTGGGCACCACGCTTAAGTTTTTACTTAAGCTTATTTTTTTATCAGAACTATTCCATAATCATAATTAAAAATTTAATGTTTATTTTAATTCTTCAGTGGGTATACTTATAACAGGTGATAATAAGTGTACAGAAAGGATGAATATTATGAATGACGTTCTTCTTATTAATAGGATAGATGTACAGAAAGAATACGATAAGAAAAAGAAGGTCTTTTTTATTGTCGATTACAAGAGTGAAGATTATTCGGAATACAATATAGTTAAGATATTATGCGGCTTAGAAGGCATTAGCTCTGAAGACATTGTCTTTAGGTACAACGGCTTTCAAATACAAACTGAAATAAGGAACATCCCAGCCATATTAAGGGCGCTTATCGATGAGAAAGTGCCTGTATATAGCGTTTTTGAGATGTATACACCGGTGGTTTAGTATGGCAAAGATGAATCAAAGGCAGAGAAGACTGCGTTTTTACAGAATACTTGTACTTTTGCTTATAGCCCTAATCGCTGTATACTTTTTCTTTTTTAGAAAGAAATTCATAGGCGTAAGCAAAGAAGAAAGAGTTGACAATATCAAGGCGTCCATCGAAGACTTGGGCGAGCTAGTAACGGTCGAGTATAATTACACCGACGTTTTAACGTATAAGGACAGCTTAACTCTTATGGATATGAAGATACCATTCACAGACAAGAGCTACATCATAAAGTATAACGGCTACATCAAGGCAGGCGTTGACCTAGCAAAGGCTGTTGTTAAGGACGTAAAGGAAACAAGTGTCGAGCTTGACGTGCCAAGTGCGGCCATCACAGACAGCGTTCTTGATGAAAAGTCCATGGTTATACTTGATCAAAAGAACAATATATTTAATCCTTTAGACTTGGGTGACTACCAAGAGACACTTAAAAAAGAATTGAATGCTCGAGAGCTAAAGGCTAAGAAAGACGGCATACTCGAGAGAGCTCAGGCAAATGCTGACAAGCTCTTAAGAAAGCTGCTTGAGGGCCTTGGCTTCAAAGATATAAAAATTAATTACATTTAGGAGGTAATTTGATATGAAAATTAGTAAGAATGTTGTAGATGCTTTAGTTGAACAATACAACTTTGAATTGGAAAGTGGCTATATTTATCTAGCTATGGTACATGACTTAAAGGACAAAGCTTGGGACGGTTTCGCTCACTTCATGGACAAACAAGCTCATGAAGAATACGAACATGCTACTAAATTCAAAGGCTTCATCGAAGAAATAGGCGAAAGAGTTGAACTAAAAGCAATTCCTGAACCAAAGAAAGAATACAAATCAGTTCTAGAAATATTCAAAACAGCTTATGATCATGAACAAGAAGTTACTAAGAGAATCGAAAATATCTATGAACTAGCACTAGAAGAAAAGAACTACGTTGTAGTAGAATTCTTAAATTGGTTCTTAAAAGAACAAGTTGAAGAAGAAGACAATATGAGAACTATTGTTGAAGTATTAGAAAACTTAAAAGACGGTTACACAGGTCTATATCTATATGATAAGGAACTAGGTAGAAGAGAATAATCTTAAGATATTTATAAGGGGTGCTTAAGTGCACCCTTTAAATATATATAGCAGAGCTATAAAAATATTTTTTAGGAGGAAAATTATGAGAGCAATGACACAAACAAACCTTCAATCAGCATTTGGAGGAGAATCACAAGCGCACATGCGTTACCTATACTGGGGAAACGTAGCAGAAAAAGAAGGCTTTAAGAACGTAGCAAGACTATTTGAAGCAACAGCTGAAGCTGAAAGAGTTCACGCTCACCTACACTTTAAAGCTATGAAAGACATATCAGGTGACTTCGCAGTTACATCTGGAGCAGGTTTTGGTGACCACGGAACATCTAAAAACCTTGAAGCAGCAGCAGGCGGAGAACGTTTTGAATTTACAGAAATGTATCCAAGCTACATATTAGTTGCCGAAGAACAAGGCGAAAAAGCAGCTGTATCAGCAATGAAATTTGCTATCGAAGCTGAAAAAGTTCACGAAAAACTATTCTTAAAAGCTAAAGAAGCAGTTGACGCAGGCAAAGACTTAGACGCTGACAAGATTTATCTATGCCCATTCTGTGGATTTATTTCACTTACAGGCGAAGAAGACAAGTGCCCAATCTGCGGCGCAGACAAATCAAAATTCGTTGAATATTAATACACGAAATTAATTTAATTATCTAAAAGATTCCTATACCATAAGCGTATAGGAATTTTTTTGTAAAAAGAGTAGAAATATTTGCTCATATGTGATAAAATAGTACTGATTAATATAGAAAGAGGTATTGCATTGGCAAAATTACTTATACAAGAATCAAATCCCTTGCTAGGCACAGTAAGAGTCAGCGGCGCGAAGAACGCTGCACTACCGATACTTGCTGCGACTATACTTGGCACTGAAGACATCATCTTAGAGGATTTACCTAAGCTGAAAGATGTCGAAGTCATGTGCGAAGTGCTTGAGTCACTTGGGGCTACGGTTGAGAAATTAGATGAACATAGAGTAAAAATTAATTCAAATACTATAAATAAATACGAAGTCGACTACCAATTGATGCACAAGATGAGAGCATCCTTCATAGTTATGGGGGCGCTCATAGGCAGGATGGGTAAGGCGAGGTCCTCGATGCCGGGAGGTTGCGCTATAGGTGCAAGACCAGTTGACCTGCACTTAAAAGGCTTTAGATCACTTGGCGTCAACGTCGATGTTGAAGAGGCAGACGAGTACACAGATATCTTTGCTCACGCAGATAATTTAGCTGGCAATAAGATATATCTTGACTTTCCATCAGTTGGCGCAACACAAAACATCATCTTGGCGGCGGTCCTTGCTCAAGGCGAGACAGTCATCGATAACGCGGCCATGGAGCCAGAAATCGTTGATATGGTAAACTTCCTCAACAAGATGGGCGCAAAGATTTATGGCGCAGGCACATCGACTATACGTATAAGAGGCGTTGAAAAACTTCTTGGCGCTACACATCAAATCATGCCAGATAGGATAGAGGCAGGCACGTTTATGGTGGCTGCGGCGGCAACACACGGCGACATCATATTAAATAATGTCATCGTTAATCATATGAGACCTGTTATAGCGAAGCTGCGTGAAGCAGGCTGCGAAATATATGAAGAGGCTGATTCACTAAGGATTATAGCGACTAAAAAGCTTAAGCCGATCAAGGTAAAAACACTACCATATCCAGGATTTCCAACAGATATGCAAGCCCAATTCATGGCGCTTGAAACCATCATCGAAGGGAAGTCCGAGGTAATAGAAACAGTTTTTGAAAATAGATTTATGCACGTAGATGAGCTAAGAAAGCTAGGCGCAGACATTGACGTAGAGGACAGAACTGCAACAGTTAAGGGCGTAGCAAAGCTTCACGGAGCAGAAGTAAAGGCGACAGACCTTAGAGCTGGAGCCGCACTTGTCATAGCAGCCCTATGTGCAGAGGGCGAGACAAAGCTTTCAGACATATATCATATCGACAGAGGATATGAAGATTTTGAAGAGAAATTTAGATCCTTAGGCGCAAAAGTCTATAGAGTAGAGGAATAAGGGGGATAGGCATGGGATTAAGATCTGATGTAGGCATAGACTTAGGTACAGCAAGTGTACTTGTTTATGTAAAAGGTAAAGGCATAGTACTTAAAGAACCGTCTGTCGTAGCGATAGACCAATATACAAATAAATTCTTAGCAGTTGGCGAAGAAGCGAGAAAGATGCTTGGTAGAACACCAGGCAACATCGTTGCAATCAGACCGCTTAGAGAAGGAGTTATCTCAGACTACAGCGTTACACAAAGAATGCTTAAGTATTTTATACAAAAGGCACTTGGTAGAATGCTTTTCAAGCCAAGACTAGTAGTTTGCGTGCCAAGCGGTTGTACAGAAGTTGAGAAGAGAGCCGTTATTGAGGCTGCAAACGAAGCAGGTGCAATCAAAACTTATCTTATCGAAGAACCAATTGCGGCAGCTATAGGCGCTGGACTAGATATCACTCAGCCCAATGGTAACATGATCATCGATATAGGTGGCGGTACAACAGACATCGCCGTTATTTCACTTGGCGGCATCGTTGTAAGTAAGTCCATCAAAGTAGCGGGCGACGACTGCGACGAAGCAATCACTAAGTATATAAGAAAGAAATTCAAGATGATGATAGGCGAAAGATCAGCCGAAGAGCTTAAAGTAACTATAGGCTGCGCTTATCCACTCGAAGAAGAACAATACATGGAAGTAAAGGGCAGAAACCTAATGAGCGGCCTACCTATGAACGTAGTAGTATCATCATCAGACATGCTCGAAGCACTTAAAGAGCCGGTTCAAGAGATTATCGAAGCAGTTCACACAGTTCTTGAAAGAACACCACCAGAACTAGCGGCCGACATCTCCGGTTGCGGCATCATACTTACAGGCGGCGGCGCCCTATTAAAGGGCCTTGACACACTTGTTACAGAGCAAACAGGCATACCATGCAAAGTTGCTGAAGACCCTGTTGAATGCGTAGCCATCGGTACAGGAAAGTCACTTGATTGGGTAGAAATACTTGAAAAGTCAAACAATAAAAGCGGAGCAAGCGTTAGATTTAGATAATTTTATCTATACTTATGGCGTAAACTATTAAAAATATTTATACATGAGCGGTTAATTGATTTATCCGCTCTTTTTTTGGTATAATGTCAATAGTATTGTAAATATTTGGAGGTATATATATGAGCGAATATTTTGAAAGAAAAGATTTAGAAGAGTTTGGTAGAGGTGCTTTAGGCGAATTAAATAAGGAGCTATGGGATAATTTCATGGCTTATTACGGAAGCGTTTACCAAGATGGCAAGCTTAGCGGCAGAGAAAAATCACTTATCGCACTAGCCGTTGCACACGCAATTCACTGCCCATACTGCATCGAAGCGTACACAACAGCTTGTTTAGATCAAGGCTACACAAAAGAAGAGATGATGGAAGCAGTTCACGTAGCTAGCTCAATCACAGGCGGCGCAGTCCTTGCTTATTCAACACAAATGAAGAAGCTTGCCGACGATATGGAGATGTAATTGTCTTATCTAAAGAGTCTACAAGAGGCAGCTCAGCCCTTTGCTAAGACCGTTGGGCGCGATATACTTACGAAAAATCCCAAAACACTTCAGTTAAATATAACTAGGAAGTGTAATTTGGCATGCAAACATTGTCACGTGGCTTGCTCACCTGCAAGAAGCGAGGATATGGATATGCGCACAGCCGAAAGAGCTATGCAAATATTGAAAGAATGGGACTTCACTACGCTTGATATAACAGGCGGAGCACCCGAGATGAGCTCTGTCTATAGGTATCTTATAGATACAGCCACGTCCATGGATAAGAAAATCATGACCAGATCTAACCTTACAATTTTTAATGAAGATGAATATAGAGATCTGCCAGAGTTTTTAAAAGAAAGAAAAGTCGAGATCGTAGCTTCACTGCCATTCTACGAAGAAGTAAGAACGGATAAAGTTAGAGGCATAGGCGTTTTTCATGACTCAATCGAAGTACTTCAAAGGCTCTGCGCGCTTGGCTACGGACGAGACGAGAAGCTTCAGCTGAACCTTGT
The DNA here is from genome assembly GCF_056590255.1 of Fenollaria sp. C0166D3. Lineage (NCBI taxonomy): Bacteria > Bacillati > Bacillota > Clostridia > Eubacteriales > Fenollaria > Fenollaria sp. C0166D3. The sequence continues at coordinate 13,443 of NZ_JBWPVU010000004.1, read as the reverse complement.
CTACAACCCGAGCGGTGCCATGATACCATCGAGTCAAGAAGAGCTCGAGGCCATATATAGGACCAAGCTTAAGGACGAGTACGACATAGACTTTAACAATCTATTCAGCATGACCAATTCACCCATAGGCCGCTTCGGCGAGTGGCTCGATAGATCAGGCAATATGGATCGCTACCTTACAAGGCTTTGCGATGCCTTCAATCCAGCGACCGTCGATGAACTTATGTGCCTTGACACATTATCCGTCGACTACGACGGCAGCCTTCACGACTGCGACTTCAATCTCGCACTCGGCATGAAGATTGCTGGTCCACACAAGACCATCTTCGATATAGAAAAAGACGATTTAATCGGACGAAAAATTAGAACTATGAACCATTGCTACACATGTACAGCCGGCAGCGGCTCCTCATGAGGCGGAGCATTGGAGTAGTTACTCACATAGAGCTTCCTGTCACTAGACGGGAAGTATTTTTTTGCCATTCAAACTATAATAATATTTATGCCAATAGCAAAATTTATATTGCTTTTTATAAAAATATATTGTATAATAAATTTAGTTAGCAATGACTAACTAATAAAGGAGGTTTTATAGATGAAAGCAAGCGTAATATACTGGTCAGGCACAGGAAACACAGAGGCCATGGCGAATGAAATCGCTTCAAAGCTAAAGGAGCTTGGCGCAGATACTAAGCTTATATCAGTAGAAAATGCAAGCACAGATGATGCCAAAGAAGCAGACGTTCTAGCACTTGGCTGCCCAGCCATGGGAGCAGAAGAGCTTGAAGAAGACTACTTCAGACCATACTTCGACAGCATCAAAGAGATAATCAAAGACAAGAAACTTGCCATCTTCGGTTCATACGAGTGGAACAGCGGAGAGTGGATGGACCTTTGGAAAAACGAATGTGCTGACAGCGGCATAGAAGTCGTAGACGCACTTATCGCATACGATCATCCAGATGCAGAAGCACTAGAAAAGTGCAGAGAGCTAGCAGAAAAACTAATGAAGTAATTTATCAAGGAGCGTTGAGCCCCCTTGGCGCCCCTTGTACATATATAAAAAAACTGCCCATCAAGGCAGTTTCTTGTATTTATGCTCTTAAAACCATTATCCAAGTAATATATCCAGTATCATCATAATTACAAAACCAAAGATGATACCGTAAGTCGCTTCACGCTCGTAACCCTTCGAGTGCGTTTCGGGAATGATCTCGTCACAGATAACAAAAAGCATCGCACCCGCAGCCGTAGCAAGCACCACAGGAAGTGCAGGCTTAAATACATTGACAAGACTGTAACCAAGGAGAGCACCAACCGGCTCAACTAAACCAGTCAGAGCAGCCACCATAAAAGCGTACTTCGTAGTGTAATTCTCACGCACAAGACTCAAGGCAACAGCTAGACCCTCAGGCATATTTTGAATACCGATACCAAGAGCAAGCGCAAGACCGTCGTTAATATTTTCAGTACCAAAACCAACACCAGTCGCCATACCCTCAGGAAAATTGTGAATGGTGATCGCGATGATAAATAGCCAGATTTGACTTAAAGAAGACGATGCGCCCTCACGCCTCTTGTCAATAAGGTGCTCGTGCGGCGAGAACTTGTCAATCATGTCAATGACAAAGGCGCCAAAGATGATACCCAAAGAAGCGATCATAACCGCCTTGAAGTCACCACCGCCATATTCAATCGATGGCATAACCAAAGAGAAACAAGTCGCCGACAGCATGATACCAGCAGCAAAGCCAAGCATAACATCAAGAAGCTTTTGCGAAACATTCTTCGTGAAAAAGACAGGCACCGCGCCCAAAGCAGTCATTAGTCCCGGAAAGACAAGACCAAAGGCAACAATTGCCTCCCTAGTAAAATATTTATCCATAATAAATCTCCTTTTTAATAATACTAAAAAGATTATATTATAAGGTGAAATAAAAGTCAAGAAAAAGGGTAAAATACATAAAGGAGTTGATAAAATGTTCTATATAGATACACTTAAGAAAGAGCATGAATATATAATTAAGCTCACAGACCACATACTAGAAGTCTCTAAAGATATAATGTATGGCCATGTCAATGGAAGTGCCATAAGGACCATAACAGACGTGATTAAAAATTACGCCGACGGCTACCACCACAAAAAAGAAGAAGACCTAGTCTTTAGAGCCATGTTAGACCACCTTGGCGAGCTCGCAGAAAAACTTGTGACAAATGGCATGTTAGTTGAGCACGACCTAGCTCGCTACGAACGAATGATGATAGAAGAAAGCCTTAAACACTATGAAGAAAATCAAACAGATGAGGCGCGCCTTGAACTGATAGGCCACCTAATGAGCTATCGCTCACTGTTAATCCGCCACGCAGATAAGGAGAATAAAGTCGTCTATCCATTCGCCATGAAAAACCTTCCCGAAGAGATTCAAAAGAAATTAGACGAAGAGACAAAAGCCTTTGAAGAAGAAAATAAAGAGCAAAGAGACAGATACCTAGATATTATAAATAAATTTTAATTATGACAAAATTGTAAGAATTTTAATACATTAAATCAAAAACGCTACTTAATGAGTACATAGCTCTAAAGTAGCGCTTTCTTTTTGATGATATCACCATAAAGCGACTTGCACTAAATGATGATAAGTGATATAATATTCATATTATAATAGAGATATTATAATAAAATTCAAAAAAGAAAGGAGGGGAGAAAAATGGACAGAAAAATAAGAGTAATAATACTCACAATGGTTCTAACTGTTCTTATGTTTGGAGGCACACGTTTGATGGCACAAAATCTAAATGATGCAGTGGACCCTCAAACAACTCCCAATATAGAAAAAGTAGAATCAAAAGACAAAGGTGAAGAAGGGGCATCTTTAGTTGGTAACAATAAGGACACTAAAATAGATAGTGAAAAGGCTAATGATGAAGAGACAGGTGAAACTGAAACTACAGAGGCAGAGGCTAATAAAAATACAAGTACTGAAGTAAGTGAGCCTAAAGCAAGTGAAGATGCACCTAAGGCAAAGCAAGAGGAAAAGACTAAAGCTAATGCAGATGCTAAAGAAGCTGAAAAAGCTGACAATCCAGCTGAGGCACCAGAAAAACCAGCAGAACCTGGTACAGAAGATGGTGCAAAATTACAAGCAGCACCAGCGAAAGCACCAGAAGCACAAGGCGCACCAGCAGGTGAACCAGCACCAGCACAACCAACAGAGCCAACACCATCAGGCGGAGACAAAAAGCAAGTCGATCCAAACGCAGATGAAGAGCTAACAAAGCTGAAAGAGCAAATCAAAGCTGCAAATGATGCAAACGACGAGAAAAAAGCGGAAGAACTTCAAAAAGAATACAATGAAAAGTATTTAAAGAAAGTTGAAGCTGAAGGAAAAGATAAGTATGCTGATGATACAGCTAAGCGTTTGAAGGACAAGGATCAAATTGCCTTGTACAACCAAATCAAGGAAAAGAAAAAAGAACTTGATGCAAAAAAAGAAGAGGGTAAGTTAAGTCAAAAAGATGTTGACGATTTCAATGAACTTTTGGGAGGATTTACACCACCTAGAGCTCTTACTGAAAAAGAGTCAGAGGCAGCTAAAAAGGTTGGCCAAGAGCCTTATTATCCAGGACTATCTGGAGATAGTGAAACTAAGTATAAAGCTTATCTAGATGCTAAAAAAGCCTTAGAAGCTGATCCAGATAACAAAGATCTAGCAGATGCATTAAAAGCAGCAGAAAAGAATTTAGGTCCAGGTGAAACAGCCTGGAAAAACTACCAAGAAGCAAAAGAAGCCTTGGAAAAAGCTCTAAATTCAGATGAACCAAAAAGTGACAAAGAAATTAGCGATTTATTAAATGCCTTTAATAGCACAATTGGACCACTTAAGGAAGCGATTAAAAAAGATAAGCTTGATTTAAGTTACGCAAAGAAAGATGGCGAACCTGAGATTTGGATATTCCCTATAGGTGATGACGGCAGAGTCGACCCAAGATTCGGATATGGCGACAAAGATAAAGGTAAAGATGATTGGCAAAATAGAGAAACCTATTATATTCCAGATGATGCTGAAGTAAAACTAATTGTCCAAGTCAATAGAAATGATGAGGATAAGGATAAAGACTTTAAATTTACTATAAGACCAGAAAATATTGGTGATTTTGACCCAGATGTTAAATTAGAAGCTACAAGAGAAATAGCATATATCAATGGGAAGCCAATAGAATTACAACCAAATTCAGATGGATCTTATACATTTACAGTTAAGGCTGGCGAAGACAACTTTGGTATTGCTCAATTAACTTTAAAGACAAGTAAATTTAGTGCACCATTCCACAATGGATTTGAATTGACAATGGAAAATTATGTTGATGGTCAAAAGGTAGAAAAGACAGCTAAGACTAAAAAGTTCTTAATCACCAAAAAAGGTTATGAAGATAAGGCTGATCTCAACGGACCAGGACTTAAGAAACCGAAAGATGAAGAACCAACTAATAAAGATGAAGTTCCAGAAATCGATGCAGGTACAACCGAAAATGGCATTGTAGTAGAAAACACTAAAGTCTTGCAAGATTTTTTTGCAGAGCTAGAAAAAGCTCATGGCTATATTGACAAGGAAATCCTAGTCAACTCTGCAAATGGAAAGTCTCTACCACTATCATCAGTTGAAATCACAATAAAAGTTCCAGAATACAACGGAAACTTTGCAGAATTTATCCACAATTCAGAACTTAAATACGAAAAGCTAGAAGGTGGTAAATATAGGTTAAAGCTAGATGTCAAAGCAATCGGTGGCAATTTTGAAAAGGCTGAAGGTGCTCAAAAATTTGAACTAAAGAACGTTATCCTTGTAGATAAAGATGGCAACAAGGTCTATGTTGACCAAGATGGAAAACTTCTTAGAGCAGATCCATCAGATGAGACTTCAGATCCTGTTCAAGTTGAAGAAAGAGAAGTTCTGACAGGCACAATAAATTCTTCCAAATATAAAATTGTTGGAGACGAATTAACTGTTGGTACCGACAAAGCTAATAAAGTTGAAGGTGAAAAAAACACTTGGAAACTTGATGGCAGAACTTACAAACTTGAAGGGGATAAATTAATTTCATACACAGATATTAAAGATGTATATGAAGGCAATGTCTCAAACGATATAGATGGCAGTGGAAATAAAACCGCAAACAAGGAAGTAACACCAACTTTTAAAGGAACTCAAATAGTTGTTGAGAAAGATGGTACAAAATCCTACGGTGGAACTATTATTAAAGATGGTATCTTTAAAGTAATTAAAGATAGTCAAGGAAAACCAATAGACAGAAAGTATATATCTACTAAGCCTACCGAATGGGGAGAAAAAGTCCCACAAGGTTATGAAAAGATAGGCGACTATGTCTTAATTGACAAATTTGGCCTCTTGATGGATATATCTGTTAATTTCAATAAAAAAGATGGAAAGTATACCTTTACAAAAGGTGAAGATATTAGAAAAACTGGCGAAACTACTGCAGATGGTTTAAATATCTCTATTAGCAATGAAGATCAACTTTTTGTAGATAACAAAAACATCATCAAAGATAAAGAAAATAGAGAAGCTATCATAGGAAAATACTATTATGATGGCAGCTATCCTGACGGCAAGTTTTTACTAGCCGATAAAGGTGTTTTCGGAGATAAAATTTATCTAGGCTATAGTGACTCAACTGCAGAAAGAGAGACTGAATACTATAACACTAAGACGAACGCTGCTATAACTACAGCACCTAAGCTGGACATACTTTATGGTAGCAATAATCCTGATGATTATTTCACTATTGAAAATAAAATTTATTATAGGGAAAATGTTGGAACTGACGAAGAACCAGAGTATAGATATATATATGCAGAAGTTAAAGACAGTGCAGATATTATATCTAAAGACGTGATCTATAAAATAGTTCAAACAATAGGCAAGGATGAAATAATCACAAAGGAAACTAATATCTTTGATGCAGTTAGAAATGCTAAATTCCGATTAAGATTCCCAAGATTCTTGGCAAGCAAAGATATGCAATACAATATCCAAACGGATGTAAAAGCTTCCTACTTTGATCCATTGGAGAAAAAAGAAAAGTCTATCTTTGAAAGTGATAGTGAAGAAGCTAAGAAGTATCGCAAAACAGAAGGAGAAGAAGTATCATACTCTTTCAAGAAATACTTCACTATAAGGCCTAATGAAAAAGGACTTGGATTCTTCTTTAAAAATCATCCTGAAGAATTTGATCAATTACCTGATTACAACCTATTTAACATCATTTACCGTGATTCTAGTGATAGGCAAAGAGATGACTTTATCAAAGCTTTAGTTGAACTAAGAGAAAAGTACGATCCTGAAACTGAAGAAAAGGATAAGGAAAAAGCTAAAAAGATTAAAGAACAAATCGAATTCTTAGAAAAACTAGAAAAAAGTTTAGGTAAAATCTACGGTAAAGATGGTCTTAAGTTTGCTAAAAATGATGATGGCAAATTAGTTGTTGTAGACTCAAAGGATAAAAATAAGGAATTTGAAGTTAAGCGTTCCTTATTATGGGAAGTTGGTTTTAACAATGAAAAAGGAATTCTATTCCCAATTGATGCTGACACACAAATTACCATTGATGATTACAATATGGATAATCGTCTAGTATATGATGAAATCATTATCAACAACACTAGGGAAAAATGGGAAGACACTAAAACTGCTAAAGAAAAAGCAGGTCAAAAGTTCGAAGGAACAGGAGAATATTTCTTCTTAGACCAAATCGACAACATTATCCTAGGAGTTAATCCAAATGCTGCAAACAAAAAAGATTTTGAACTAGCTGGTGAAAAATTTATTATTAGCGGAGACGAATTACGCAATGCTGTTAATAATGGTGATAATGAAATTGTTAAAGATGGTATTAAATACCAAATCATTATTGATAAGGATAAAGCCCAAATAAGGATCAAGGTTTTAAATGCCTTCTACAACAAAGACTTTAGAACAGATGGCTATAAATCACCAGTTCAAAAAGGCTATGAAGAATCGCTAGAAGCTTTGGCTAAAGAAGCAGAAAACTTTAAGTTTGAGGGTGATGACACTAATGCTTTGAAAAACCAATTCGAAACATTAGTTGGTAAAGTTTATCCAGAAAAAACTTACTGCTACAACACCTTGACTCAAAAATTCTACGAGCTACTGAATGCAAAAACAGGCAATGCTAGGACAGAATTTTTGAACAAAGTATTGGATGACATCAAAAAATCTAATGATACAGCTAAGTTAAAATATCTCGACTCAAAAGATGATTACAAGTACGATGATATGAGATACAACGCTATTAGGGTCTTACTAAAACCTAATATACAAATAGGTGGACCTCTAGATGTATCAAAGATTAAGAAGATTGGTATTAGCTCAGTATTAGTTCCTGAAGTAGATATTCCTTATACAGATGAATTTGGCAGACCTCTTACCAATAAGGCTGTGGCAGATAATGATCCTAAAGTTCTTATAAAAGTTAAGGATAAAGATGGAAATCTTGTGGCTGAGGATACAATTAAAGACGAGGTATTAAGAAAAGCCGGAGATGATTTTGAATTCTTCTACACCAAAGACGATATTCCTTACTATATCTACTCAGCAAAATTAGGAAAAGACTTAGATTTCACTGATTTAGCAATTAAAGGAGAAGATGATAAGTATAAGGCTTTATTAGATAAGAATGGCAACCAAATTAACAAATATTATGTTAAGTCTAGCAAAAGCGAAGATCCAGGACCACGTGTTGACTTAAAATCTATAAAAGATGAGAAAGTTAAGGCTATCGTTGCAGAAATTATTAATTCTCCAATAGACCTTTACTCATACTATATCCATGAACAAGGACCAGCTAGAGGCTTTTATGAAAATAAAGCTAGCTATAAACTAGGCAAATTTGGTCAAGGCCCAAGAATTTTCGGCAACGAAGATGATTGGAAGTATAAGATTTGTGGTGAAGTTGGAATCGGTTCATGCTTGGTAAAAGAAGGCGGAAGTTCTGGTGAAACTGTAAAGCCTACAAAGGATTTAATTGGAACAGATGGAGATGCTGAGAACAAGATAACACTTGATTACACACCATCTAATCCAGGTCCAGACGAAGAAAATCCTAAGTTTGATAAAACTAATCCAAATCCTGATAAAAAGGATATTAATATCAACGAATCAAAGGATATGAATGTTGACTTTAAAATTGATACAAGAGTCGATAAACTTAAAAAAGAGGAACAAGAAGCTAAAAACATTTTGATTGAAGACAAGAAAGAAAAAGAAAAAGCAGATAAGAAATTAGAAGAAGATGTTAGAAAAGGATACTATGACGAAGATGGTTACTTTGTTTACAAGAATTCTTTTATAATTGACGTCTTACCAGATATCTTCCAAATCACTAAGGATACAAAGATAAACTTAACATTCAACAAAGACGCTTTAACGGCAAATGGTGCAAATAAAGATTTTGCAGATGATGAAAAGCTTGAAGCTTTCAGAAAAAAAGCAAAATATATCTATGTCGAAGATGTTTATGATTATCTATCAAAAATCACTGATGAAGATCAAAGAAAAGCTTTTGAAGAAGCTATTGAAGAAAAAGGTATCAAAAAAGGCCAAAGGGCAATCATTGTTAAATTGCCAAAGTTTCAAGCTCCACACGGATCAGCGGATCCCCAATTTACAGTAGAAATTAAAAATCTATTAGTAGATAAGAAAAAATACAAAGAAGCCGAAACTAAAAACAACAAAGGCCAAATTTATACAAACCACGGTTTGTTTAGTGGCGAAGGTACTATACTTTATGATAATGAAAATACTACAGTAACAGATGGTCATAAGGGAAGTGTAAACAAGTATCTAAGAGTAGTCAATGAAAAAGGCGAGCCTGTTAGTGATGAAGAGCTAGGCAATTGGTTTAAGGGCAATGTTGAGCTAAAATTTGGTGACAAGTTTGATTACAAAATCAAAGTAAGAAAAACCAATAATTTGGTTGACACTGGCTTTGGTAACTCTACCAACTTAACAGAATGGAAAATGACAGATAAATTACCAGGCAATGTTAACGGTTTAAGACCAATTCTAAGAGACTTTGTAAAAGTTCCAGATAATCTAAAAGTTCTTTACAAAATCAATGGTAATGAATATACAGAAGATGATATTAAAGCTGGTAAAGCAAAACTATCTGATGTTACTGAAATAACTTTCACACTTAAAGAAGGTAGAACTTTTAAAGTTGACGAAGATGTATCATTTGAAATTCCAATGGAAATTTTAGATATGGATGCTAAGATTGAAGGTGGAAAGATCAAATACATCGGAACTGATGGTAAAGAAGTTGTAGAAGATGCTGATAAGTTCTTTAAACTTGGTGATTTTAAAGAAAAAGATAAGGATCTATACGGGGAAAACTCCGTTGAAGATTCCAACGAAGTTAGAGTTTATTTGGAAAAACAAAAGTTCGTTAAAATCTTTAAAGAATTCTTTGACAGTGAAGGCAAGAGAATAACTGAAGGTTTACCTGATGAGCTTGAATTTATCATTACAGATGAAAATGGTAAGTCAGAAACAATTATTCTTAAAAAAGAAAATAACTTTGAAGGAAAATCTGGATATCTGCCATGGTTCAAGAAGACCGTAACATTTGATGAAGACGGTAACGCTAAAGTTAAGAAAGAAGAAATCAAGTACAACTATACTCTTAAAGAAAAAGATAGCAAGGGATATATTCTTGAAGTCGAAAATATTGAAGAAGACGAATATAAGATTGCTATAGCTTTTAAAGCCAAGAACACTGAACCAGAAAAACCTGAATATCCTAATGAAGAACCTAAGGAAGTTAAAGTAACTATCAGAGTTAACAAGGTTTGGAAAGTTCTTAATGGTGGTTCAACACCAAGCATTAAGGTTCAATTATATGCTAACGGAGAGCCTACTGATAAGTTCTTAACTTTAGGCAATGGCAACTGGAGTGCTGAATTTAAAGATCTTCCAGCTAAGGATAAAGATGGTAAGGACATTGTCTACACTGTAGTTGAAGTTGGCGAAACTAACTACCTTACTGAGATTGGCGAAAGAAAATTCGAAGTAAGCTACGACATAGGCGAAGATGGCAGCATCACTATTACCAACACAGAAAAACCTAAGGAAGAACCAAAGCACCCAGACGACGAACGTGATCATGGCGACAAAAACAAAGACAAACCTCATGATGACGAAGAAGAAAGAGAACACAATCAAGGTAAGAACAAATTACCTAAGACTGGCGTAGCTGAAGACTTAGCTAGCATCTACTTTGCCTTCGTATTATTACTCGGCTTAGTATTTATCAAAAAGAGATATCTTGTAAAATAAGGAGTTAGTATGAAGAGATCAAAGATATTAATCAATATACTCATTGTTATAACAAGTTTATTTTTAATATATAAGGTCTACTCATACATTGACGTAAAAAGACAAGAGAAAGAGTCTGTGGACATCTATAAGAAGATTGAAGATATAGGTCTTAAGAGGACTAAGGACGCGGACGAGGACCATGGTGATGCCTATAACGGTGCTGATGAAAATGATGATGACGCAAAGAAGGTCGACTTCGATGCGCTTGAATCCATTAGCAAGGACATCGTCTCATGGATCGAGTCGGATGAGGGAAGTATTGACTACCCTGTCGTAAAGGGCAAGAACAATACTTACTACCTTTATCACGCGGTCACTGGCCAAAGGAATTTGGTCGGATCCATCTTCATGGACTGCAGAAATGAATCGATGGCGGACCCGATGATCATGATCTACGGACACGTGGTCAAGAACGGTACGATGTTCGCTTCGCTTCATGAGTTTAAGAAGAATCCCACTGAGACTGGCTTTACTATATACACAAGGGAGCAAGATTTTAGAACCACTTGCGTCCTTGCGGCCAGGGTCTCGGGCGAGACGTATATCAATCCAAAGGATTACAAGACTTTTGAAAAAAGAAAAGAACTCTACAGCTTTCTTAAGAAGCACGCCGTGTACGACACGGGCTACGAGCTTAAGGAAGATGACCAGATCATCAATCTAGTCACATGCACTTATGAGGCCAAGAATCAAAGGCTCATAGTGATGACGGTTGTAGATAGATAAGAGATGCCTCTATGTAGTGATACATAGGGGTTTTTCTTTTGCCTTGCTTATGGTAATGGCGCTCGCTGCACCACTCGCGTCTTGATTATTTACTTAGTCTTAACGCGCGTAAAACATTTTTTTAATAATGATAGTTTAGTATTATATATAAAGGATAAAAGATATTTTTCATGGGTGACTATAGATACATATAAATGATACATTGATAAAATTTTAATAAAACGGCTTTTACTATAATATTTACTTATACATTCGTATTCCGCACATTTTCACTTTACAAAAATAAAGTTCTGTGGTATAATATATATAAATCAAAGGAGAACGATTTAAATCAGTAAAGGACTATAGAAATATTACGCAAAATATAGATATGGGGTGATGATATGCTACTGATTGAAACTTTATTTATTGTACAAATTTTCATATTCGTATTCTTTCCAAGTATTGTTGAACAAGATAAACTAGTGGAAGGAATCAACAACTGCGAAAGCGAAATTAAGTTCGAGAAAGTACTTATCAAGAACGACTCCGAATGGGACGCAGCTTTACAAGAAGTTTATGACATCATTAGAACAAGAAGCGATTGTAAATTTGAGGCCACGGACTTCCAGAAGATTTCGTCTAGCTACAGTAAGTCGAGGCAGACGCTGACCATTAAGCCTAAGTTTAAGCAAGATATTGGCACATTAAATGCTAAGAAAGCTAAAACTGATGGCTATGCAAAGGAATTAAAAAATGTGGTTGAATCTTGGCCTAAGAATCTCAGCGACATACAAAAAATAGAAAAGATTAACGACTACATAATTGGTAAGTCTGACTACTACTACGAAGTGCTTAACAGCGCTCAAGGTGACAACATGACTACAAAGAATGGTTTTTATTACTATTCTTGGCAAGCCATCATGGACGAAGGCAAAGGTGTATGCGAAGCGTACGCTGGCTTATTCAACCGTATGTGTGAGCTATGCGGCATTGAATCAGAAACTGTTACCAATGCTGATCACGCTTGGAACAGAGCAAAGGTCAATGGCGAGTGGAAATACTTCGATGTAACTTGGAATGACACTACTAAAAAACCTAGGAAGTACTTTAACTTAACTCAAGCACAAATGGCGGCTGACGGCGAACATTAATTAATATGAGATATTACGAGGTCTGCATCATATGATGCGGACCTTTTTATGCGATTGACAAAGAAGCGCCTTTGATATAAAATGTAAGTAGAAAATGATAAAAGGAGTGATATACATGGCAGAATATAAAGAAACGCTTAAGAAGGTACTTGATGAATTTCAAGCTGAGGCGAATTTAAAGGAAGGCGAGATACTTGTCGTAGGCTGCTCAACAAGCGAGGTTGTTGGCGGACGCATAGGCAAAGCATCGTCAATGGATGTCGCTAAAGACTTTATCGATGTCTTTATGGATTTTGCGGAAGAACACAAAATCTTCCTTGCATTTCAATGCTGCGAGCACTTAAACAGGGCAATAGTCACTACAAGAGAGTGCATGGAGAAATACTTCCTTGAAGAGGTAAGTGTGGTGCCTAAGATGCACGCGGGCGGATCTATGGCGACTATCGCATACAAAAAATTAGCTGATCCAGTCGTTGTTGAATGGATTCAGGCGCATGGTGGCCTTGACATCGGCGATACATTTATCGGCATGCATATAAAGCCAGTTGCAGTACCTGTAAGAGTGAGCGTTAAGGAGATAGGTGAAGCGCATCTAACGCTTGTTAGAAGAAGACCTAAGCTAATAGGCGGCGAAAGAGCACAATATAAGTAGATTGATGAGGAGTGATGAGCTCCTCTTTTTTATTGGGCGTGGCTATATAAGTGCCGCGCGCTATATATCTGCCGCGCGATATACAAGTGCCGCGCGTTATATGAGTGCCGCGCGCTATACATCCGCCGCGCTTTTCTTTAGCAGAATAACTTAAGATGGCAAGGCCATTAGCAAAAGCAAATTTACTTGTCGTGGCAAGGCTATTAGCAAAAGCAAAAAACTATTCATGGCAAGACCATTAGCAAAAGCAAATTTACTTATCATGGCAAGGCCATTAGCATAAGTAAAAAAACTATTCGTGGCAAGGCTATAAGCATAGTGAAAAAAAGAAAATTTATTTACAAAAATTTTCTTGCGATTTTAAATATTTTCATATTTAAAATCTATATCATAGCAATGCTATAAGCATAGTGAAAAAAAGAAAATATTCTTGCGTATGTTATGTGGTATAACATATGTTACAAAAACAAATAAAAAAAGAGAGGTATTCTGATATAATAGGTTTGACAACAAA
>NZ_JBWPVU010000018.1:0-1473 GCF_056590255.1 Fenollaria sp. C0166D3 | reverse complement strand
TCTCTCTGCGTTATACTTTAAGTGTCGACCTAAAAAGTAAAGGAGATCCTGCGCAATGAACAGTATAGAACAAATCGACACAGAAAATGATACTAAATCCTTAATTTCTTCATTTATTAATCTAATTGGTCTAGCTAAGTTAACTAAACAAGTCAATTTTAAGCGTAAATCCACCGTTTCATTAACCATGATTATCTCTTGGCTGATGTCAGTACATTTTGCTCGGCTTTCTTTATTCAGAGCTAAGGATGACAAACGTTTTTCCGTTAGAACTGCTCGCAATGTACTTAACGATGGAAGAATCAACTGGCAAAAACTATTATGCTTGATTGCAGCCCGGCTCATTGGCTGCTTAAAACCATTTATCGATAAAAGACGCCGACTTGCTTTTATCGTTGACGATACGCTGATGGCTCGGTCTTTTTCTAAAAAGACCGAATTGCTAGCTAAAGTCTATGACCATGACAAGCATGAGTATTTGAACGGATATCGTGGTTTAACTTTAGGCTGGAGCGATGGCAATACCTTCTTGCCGGTTAACTTTGCCTTGATGTCAACCAAAACCAAGAAAAATATGATTGGAGCTGCTCCCATTACTGCTGATGAACGTTCAATTTCTGGTAAAAGGAGAAATCAAGCTCAGAGAAAGATGAATGATGTAACTGTAGAGTTGATTAGACAAGCCTTACGATTAGGAGTAGAAGCTAAATACGTCTTATTCGATTCTTGGTTTTCTTCTCCAAGAATGTTTTGGATTTTAAAGAAGATCGGTTTAGATGGACTTGGCATGATCAAGAAGAGTTCAAAGATTTATTACATTTATCGCCATCGCCGCTATAGCGTTAAAGACTTGTATGATCGTTTGGCTGCTTCAAACATCCGTAAAAAGAAACATTATCTTTATTCAAGCATAGTTGAGGCTCAATATCATGGACATAGCTTTTTATTAAAGCTCGTCTTTGTCTCCAACCGTGGAAACAAGAACAAGTATTTGGTTTTAGCTACTACTCAGACAAAGCTTAGCCCTGAAGAAATCATCCAACTTTATGGTCGTAGATGGCAAATTGAAACATATTTTAAGACGTCTAAGCAATATCTTGCTTTAGATAAATCTCAAGTTCAAAGCTATGATGGCCAATGTGGCTATATCGCAGTTACAGCAATAACTTATGATCTATTGACCTGGCAGGAAAGACAAAATACAGATGATAAGACAATCGGAGATTTATTCTATCTAATGAACGAATCCTTACCTGATATTAGATTCGTAGATGCATTGGTCTACTTAATTTCAGAATTAAAAGAGCTTAAACAGAATAGTTTTGAAAAGATAGATGAAGTAATCAATGACTTTATTAACCAACTGCCACGATTCATACAAATTGCACTGAAACAGATCATATAAAAACTAATTACGTCTAAGAAAGCTCAATAGTGACAGGACTTGAGCTTGATTTTGGTGCTTTCAATTTT